>JANMME010000985.1:0-12779 GCA_031373015.1 Saprospiraceae bacterium | reverse complement strand
GGCAAATAAATTGTTTTAAATTTGCCCAGTATTTACAATTCTGTTTTAAAACATCGTCCCCGATGGAAAGCGAAATCATTATATATCAATCCGAAGACGGAAACACCAAAGTCGAAGTCCGTATGGAAGGCGAAAGCGTTTGGCTTGCACAAGGCCAAATGGTGGATTTATTTCAAACTACGAAGCAAAATGTGAGCCTTCACATAAAAAACTGCTTTGAAGAAGGCGAATTGGATGAAAATTCAGTTGTCAAGGAATACTTGACAACTGCCACAGATGGGAAAAAGTACGCCACGAAATATTATAACCTCGATGTCATTATCTCGGTCGGTTACCGGGTAAAATCCCTGCGTGGCACACAGTTCCGAATTTGGGCTACTCAGCGTTTGCGCGAATACATCATCAAAGGCTTTACCCTGGATGATGAGCGGTTGAAACGCGCCGGGCAAATGAACTACTTTGATGAACTGATAAACCGTATTCGCGACATTCGAAGTTCGGAGAAGGTATTTTATCAAAAGGTCAAAGATATTTACACCACCAGCGTTGACTACGACCCCAACCAGCCGCAAACCGTGGAATTTTTCAAAATCGTACAAAACAAACTGCTTTGGGCAGTGAGCCAAAAAACCGCCGCCGAAATCATTGCAGCCCGTGCGGATGCAGAAAAACCAAGTATGGCAGTTGTCGGCATTAGAGGGTATCTTGAGCATTTATCCTTAATTTTGTCCCGCAACCCTTTTAATGCCAGGCACTTGTGATTTTCTCAGCAGTCCTTAACTATATGGCAGTTCTTGGAAGCCAACTTAATGATTCAACTGAAGGATATGATAGTCTCTTGAAAACGCTAATCAAGTTTTCAGGTGAAGCGAATTTTTGGAAAGACTCAGGCGGTAAAACCCAGTATCTGCCAAGCGGTGAAAGGTACGACGACCTGTTTGAGTACGAAAGAGGATATTTAAAAGGCAATTTGTATTTCTACGAAAATCTTTTAAAAGCCATTAGCAGAGCAAGAGGGGTTATTGAACGTAATGACCCACAGTGGCTTGAGCTTTACAGATTGGAGGAATTTTTCAAAAAAAGATTGAAAAGCCTTCCCTATGCTCCGTTTTTAGAACTGGTTAAGGATTACCCCGAAGGAAATGTGATCCATCAAATAATTGAAGCTGTGTTTAAACGTGAGCGGCCTCTTGCTGCTTTGTTTTCCTCTCCAGATAAGGATTCATACTTAGAGCGACAAATAAAGGACGTATTTACCTATGCCGACAGCATGGAAGAAAATTTGCAGGCAGCTTTTCTGAATTCGTTTTTGGCACATTTTGATGCTATAAATTCAAGCCCGCAAAACTTAAAATACAGGCTTAGGGTGCGAAAGGCAATTGAGGAATATATTGAAAAAACGTGTAGAACCAGCTCATCCTTGGTAGAACCGCAACAAACAGGCAAACCCAAAGGCAAGGCATCAGATTGTCTACGCCTTATTGAACTTATAGAATCTGGCCAGATCGAAGAGGCACTTAAATGTCTTTCTAAACAGGACATAAATGCAACCCATTTACTGGCTCGCTACAACCGAACAAAGCGAGAGTACCACGTCCATACAATCAGCTTCGAGGAATGGGATAAAGTGCAAAGTCAGATTACTGTAGCAGCATTAGACCTCGCAAAAAAGCATAACCCCACCAACGCCTAATTGTAACCCATGACCTCCCCTGAAAACCCGCTTGCAAAAATGTTAACCGATTAGTTATCTTTGCTTTCAATGCAATCCAGCAATATCATGGGAGCAACGATCATCGCCAAAACATCCAAGAACCTTACTACCCTTGATGAACACCTTTCCCGTTCATACGGCGAGCGCGGCACAGCAGCACGAGAAAATCAGCATTCCAACGCCTTCGCAGCCTATGTCGGCGCAATAGTCCAAGAACACCGTAAACAACAAGGCCTTACTCAAGAGGATTTAGCTAACCGCCTCGGTGTAAAAAAATCCTACCTCTCTCGCATCGAGAATGGCCGGGCCGACATACGCCTTTCTACGCTGGCACGTGTACTTGGCGCTATCGGCTTCGATTTGGTGGCGATGCCCCAGAAATAATTCTAACCATGCCCATGCTCCAACCCCCCACTCCCCCTAAAAAAGAAAAAACCCGCCTACACCCGCGCAACCGCCACCGCGAGCGCTATGATTTCAAACTGCTGGTTCAACGTTGTCCGGAACTAGCGCCTTTTGTGACATTGAACGTTTACAACGACGAGTCCATCAATTTTGCAAACCCAGAAGCCGTCAAAATGCTGAATACGGCTCTGTTAAAGCAGTATTATAATCTCGATTATTGGGATATTCCTCCGGGCTATTTGTGCCCGCCCATCCCTGGCCGGGCGGACTACCTGCACTATATGGCAGAATTATTGGCCCGCTACAACTATGGGAAAGTACCCCTCGGCAGCAAGGTAATTTGCCTGGATATTGGCGTGGGCGCCAATTGCATTTACCCCATTATTGGCCATCATGAATACGGCTGGTCCTTCATTGGGTCTGATATTGACCCAGTTGCGATTGAGTCTGCCAACAAAATTATTGACTCCAATCCCACTTTAAAAGGTGCGGTCGAATGCAGGTTGCAAACCAATCCAGGCGATATTTTTTACGGGGTCATTCAAAAGGGCGAAATCATTGACATGGTGGTATGCAATCCGCCCTTTCATGCTTCCTTAGAAGACTCACAGGCCGAAACGCTGCGCAAACTGAGCAACTTGGCGCAAGAAGAAGTCACCACGCCCACCCAGAATTTCGGCGGTCAAGGCGGCGAGCTCTGGTGTGATGGCGGCGAAGAAAAATTCGTCCGGGCAATGGTCCGCCAGAGTCGGCAATTCCTCAAATCCTGTTTTTGGTTTTCTTCTGTCGTTGCAAAAAAATCGCACTTACAAGGCATTTATGACGAACTCAGAAAAGCGAAAGCGGTTGATGTCAAGACTATTCCCATGGGTCAGGGGAATAAAACCAGCCGGATCGTGGCCTGGACTTTTTTGAAAATTGAGGAGCAGAAGGATTGGAGGAATGGGCGTTGGAATGTGGGGGTGAAACGAAAAGAGATTTGACAACTTTTAGAAAGTTGTCAAATCTGTTCTAAAAAATTTGGACTGGCGTTTTGAGCCGCCTCGTACTCTTCAGGAAGCGGCTCGCTTTTTTTTATTCTATAAACGTATATCAGGCGTCGGCTTTCTTCTTAGGAACGCGCTTGGGCTTGGCAGCAGGATCTTCTTCACCCGCCGAAGCTTCAGCGGTGGCGGGTTCCGATTCTTTAAAAGACTCAAGTGCTTCAGCATCTTCGGCTGTTTTGTGTACCACATCGTCAATAATAATACCATCACCCGTTTCAGTAGCGGCAGGCGCTTCTTCTTGTTTGAACGACTCCAATGCCTCTGCCTCCCCAGCCGCTTTGTGCACCACATCGTCAATGATGATGCCGTCTTTACCCGCCGTTTCATCCGCTGAAGTCTCGACGGAGGTGGAAGCCTCGGCTGAGATGGGTTCGTCAACTGGTTTGAAAGACTCAAGTGCTTCTGCATCCCCAGCAGATTTATGTACCACATCGTCAATGATGATACCATCACCAGTTTCGGTGGCAGCGGGTGCTTCTTCTTGGGTGAAGGACTCCAGTGCCTCAGCATCCCTGAGGTCGGGTGCAGCTTCCGCAACGGGCGCTTCTTTTTTACCCGCCGTTTCATCCGCCGTAGCCTCAGCGGAGGCGGGTGCATTGAAAGATTCAAGCATCTCCTCCGCCTTGTCCATAGCCTGCCCAAATGCTTCTTCAGCTTTATCAGCGGCTACGATGGCCACGGCTTTGGCGGTATCGAGCGCGTCTAGCAGCACATCGCCCAAGAGATTGGAGGCCGCTTCAAAAAGGCTCTCCTCTTTTTCAGGTACAGCGCCCTCCTTCGCCAAGGCTACGGCGGGTGAAGCAGCCGCTTCAGCCTTGGCATGGGTTTCCGCTTCGATTTCTGATTTGATGGCCGCTTTTTTGGCTTCTATCAGTTGGCGTTCGGCTTCTTTGGCGGCCAAACGGGCTTCTTTCTCATGGGCGCTGTTGGCTTGGCGATGCACGTCGTTGCGGGCTTTGGTCAGTTCGGCCAGTCTTTCGCGTTTGCCATTGGCGCGTTCTTCGATCATTTTGATCTTGGCACCCCGGATTTGAGCCTCCAGTTGGCCTTCGGAAGTGTGCACTTTTTTTCGCTGGAAGGCGAGCTCTTCATCATCGCGATAGAGGCTGTCTTCAAGGCGTTTGATGGCATCTTCAAGACCAGAAAGGCGCTTGTCGTGGCGGTCGGCAATGGTGCCGGCATTGGCCTCCGGGCCGAATTTGCGCTCTTTGGCTCTTTTAAAGGCCGCATCCAGGCGTTCCCACAGCTTGTTGCGGTGTTCGTTGCTCATGCGCGTCTGGTGGTAGTCGCGCTGCATTTTTTTGAGTTCGTCGAACACGCTGTTGAATTTCGCGCCACCCGCGGCGATGCGGGTCTCAATATCATCAAGGGCCTTTGCGAACCCATCAAAAACGCCTTGTGAAACCTCCATGAACTCTGAGTTCACCTTTTTGCGCACTTCCTTGAGCTGCTCAAAAAGCGCATTGATGCCGTCGCGCAGCTCGTCGGCGTGTTGGCGGTACAAGTTGCGTTCGCGGCTTTGGTTCTGCACCTTGTCCCAAAAGGAGCGGAGGCTGGTAAAAATCTTGTTGTCATAAGTAGACATCGCCTCAACTTTTTCTTTGAACTCAGCCAATTCTTGCTGGTAGGCGGCATGGAGTTTTGAAGAAAGCACGGCAAAATGCCATTCCGTCTGAGCCCGTTGCACCAAATCGGGGCGTTCCACCACGATACCCTCTGGCAAGAGGCTTTCGGTGACGCTGAGCTCGCGCTCCGAGGTTTCGGTGCCTTCAGGGAAAGCGACTTCTGCTTTGCCGTCGCGCCACTCGTGCATCATTTTTTGCACAAATGCTTCATCAGCAATGGCTTCCGGGAAAATATGCAACATCACCCTGTTGGATTCTGCTTGCAGTTCGAGTGCGATCAGGAATTTCTCGTTTTCGGCATTGCTGCCCCAGATGACTAACTTGTTCTTCATAAATCTACTGTTGACTGTTGACTGTTGACCGTTGACTTTTGACCGTTGACTGTTGACCGTTGACTTTTGACTTTTGACCGTTGACTTTTGACTGTTGACTGTTGACCGTTGACCTTTGACTTTTGACTGTTGACCGTTGATTGTTGACTGTTGACCGTTGACTTTTGACCGTTGACTATTGACTATTGACTTTTGACCGTTGACTTTTGACTTTTGGCTTTTGACCGTAATACTGCAGTTAGAATTTATCTGTCGTGGAAAACCACGTAAACTTCTATCAACGAGAAATCCGGTCAATGGTCAATAGTCAATGGTCAATAGTCAATAGTCAACGGTCAATAGTCAACGGTCAATAGTCAAGGGTCAAAAGTCAACAGGCGGCAAAATTAGACTGTTGTCGGCGTTTTTTTTCTTTCAATTTCAATCTCTATGATTTGGCAGGACGAACCCCTGTGAGCATCTTCACAAAATCGTCGGCAGAAACAACACGAACTGAAGGGAAGGGTATATCTTTTAGAACATTAAAATGGCGATCATCTGTAACGATGAAGTCTGCATTGGCTGCTATGGCACAGTCTTTTCGGCGTACTCATTCAATATGTCTGTTGCCACACAAAGCTCGAACGTGCCATTCAGGAATGCGTCAAAAATGGGGTAGTAAGGTGTGCCAAAAGGTATGGCGACCAACAGGACGTTGGTGTCCAGCACTATTTTCATTTTTGAGCACTTTTATAGGGCGTGCGCATGTTTTCTTGGAGTAGTTGCGATGCATCATAGCCTTTTTCTCCCCAGACTTCTTGAGCTTCTGCACTGGCTTTATCTGCAAAATATCGAGCAATCATACGCTGAATTGCCTTCAAATCATTTTCCGACACCTCGTCAGCATAAAGTTTGAGTAATTGTAGCTGCAAATTGCTCAGCGGCAATTTCGGTGATGCGGAAGCGGTAACTTGTACTGACATAACGTAATTTTTGAGCAAAAATAGGTTTTTTTGAAAAAGGCTATCCCTTTTCACTCGCCGTTTTTTTCTCTTTCAATTTCAAAATCCCCACAGAGAGCAGGTATTCGGCAATTTGAATAGCGTTGGTAGCCGCCCCTTTCCGCAGATTGTCGCTCACCACCCACATATTCAGGGTGTTGGGCTGGGTCTCGTCACGCCGGATGCGGCCCACGAAAACATCGTCTTTGTCGTGCGCCATCAAGGGCATAGGATATTGCAATTCGGCGGGGTTATCAACGACCACTACACCGGGGGCTTTTTCGAGCAGGTTGCGCACTTCGGCCAGGTCGAAATCGCGCTCGAATTCTACGTTCACCGATTCAGAGTGGCCACCCATGACTGGGACGCGCACAGTGGTGGCCGTGACACGAATGTTGTCATCGCCCATGATTTTCTTGGTCTCGTTCACCATTTTCATCTCCTCCTTGGTGTAACCGTTTTCGGTGAACACATCAATATGAGGCAACACATTCAGGTCAATTTGGTAGGGATAGGCCCGTTCGCCTTTCTTGCCCTTACGCTCGTTCATCAATTGCTCCACGGCTTTCACGCCTGTGCCAGTAACGCTTTGATAGGTGCTTACCACGATGCGTTTCACACCATATTTATCGTGCAAAGGCTTGATTGCCACCACCATTTGGATGGTGGAGCAGTTTGGGTTGGCGATGATTTTGTCTTTTTTGGTAAGCACCGCTGCGTTGACTTCAGGCACAACAAGTTTCTTTTCCGGATCCATGCGCCACGCCGAGGAGTTGTCAATCACGATGGTGCCGCGATCCGCAAAACGTGGCGCCCACTCTTTGGAGACACTTCCCCCGGCAGAAAAAATGGCTACATCAGGCTTTTTGCCCACAGCGGCATCCATACTGATGATTTTGTAGCGTTTGCCCTTGAATTTTATGGTTTTGCCCACTGAGCGTTCAGAAGCGACGGGAAAAAGTTTGGTAACGGGAAAATTGCGCTCTTCCAGGATTTGCAACATTTTGGTGCCGACCAATCCGGTGGCGCCAACTACGGCTACTTTCATTTCTGTTGTTTGTTTGTTGATGTGTTGACCCTCCTTCGCTCCCGCCTGCCAAGACCTGGCGGGCAGGAAAGCTACGGCGGGTAAATTGGTTTATCCGCCATAGCCATTCTATCTTGAAGGGCAAGAATATGGCTTAGGAAGGCAGATTCGCGGTGCGAAGGTAGGAAACTCGACAAACCTATTGGAAAAGTGCCGCTTCTATCCGTCCTTCGCTCTTGCAAATCGCTGCAGCCCTCCTTCATTTAGGTGAATTTCAGTTTTCCGCATTCAACATGTGTCATCCCGAATTTTGACAAAAAGTGACCTGATTTCAATTCAACCCACGATTTTAATCGTGGGAAAGTAAGCCCGGTTGAGTTGCCAAACGGTTTTAACCGTTTTAGAACGCTTAGCCGACAGAGCATAAACCGTTAAAACGGTTAGAAATCTCGTCTTTGGCCTAGCTCCCACGATTAAAATCGTGGGTTGGTCCCGAGCAATCGGGATGGGATGAACATGTTGCAGTGGAAGGCTCGCAGACCGTCGCCTTTCGTTATGAAAACAAAAACCGTTGCAATCCTGCTGGTGGCCCTTTGGGCAGTGGCTTTTCCCGCGCAAGCACAGAGCGGTTTTTCGTTGCCAAAAGGCACGAGGCAAGTCGAAATCCCATTCGAATACATCAACAATTTTATCATCCTGAATATCGCGTTCAATGGCCCGCTGCCCTTGAAATTCATCTTTGACACCGGGGCCGAGCACACCATCCTGTCAAAGCGCGAGATCAGCGATTTCCTTCAAGTGCATTACGACCGAGAATTTCGCGTGAAAGGCTCAGACCTGAAAACCGAATTGGTTGCCTATCTCGCCCGCAACATTAACCTCCAAATACAGGGCAAGGGTATTGTAGCCCCCAACGAAGATATCTTGGTTTTGAAAGAAGACTATTTTCGTTTCGAGGAGTACGCCGGTTTGGAAGTACACGGCATATTGGCAGGGCGTGTTTTTTCACGTTATCTGTTGAAAATCAATTATCAACGAAAGGTAATCACGCTTTATGAGCGTGGTTCGTACAAGATGCACGAACAAGGTTTTGAACCATTGTCGTTGGAGATGTTTCGCAACAAGCTCTACCTAAATATACGCGCTCAATTGCGCCCAGACTCTTCAGCGCCGGTGAAACTTTTGCTCGACACAGGAGCGGGAATGCCGCTCATGCTTTTCACCAATACCCACCCGCTCATTCAGCCTTCTGCCAATGCGATCCCCACCAATATCGGCATGGGGCTTGGTGGTTATTTGGAGGGATTTGTAGGGCGAACGCCGGGGCTCATGTTGGGTAAGTTTACGCAAAAAAACATCCTTACCTATTTCCAAACGGTAGATACCACTCAGGACCTGAGTTACCTCAATGGCAGAAACGGTCTGATCGGCAATGCCATTTTAAACCGTTTTCAGATGGTGATTGACTATCAGGGCGCGACGCTTTGGCTCAAGCCTACCAAGCACTATCAAAGCGAATTTGTGTACGACCGCAGCGGGCTGAGCATTATCGCTTCCGGGATTCGGCTCAATCGTTTTTCGGTGCTCAACGTGCTCCCCGGCTCTCCCGCGGCCGAAGCCGGCATCCATGCAGGCGACCGCATTATGCGCATTGGATGGCTGTCAGCGAATCTACGGACTTTAGAAGACCTTCAAAGAATGCTCCAGAAAAAGGCAGGCAAAGAGGTCAAAGTCGTCATAAAACGCGACGGGAAGGTTATGACGAAGCGGTTTGTGCTGCGGGATTTGGTTTGAAGGTGTCCGATGCAAGCTAGTCCATTAGTCTGCCCGGGAGTGTTCAGAAATGTGTGGCACACCTAAATTCGAGTAATGATAATCAACGTGGTAGTCGAGATGTGCCACACTTTTCTGAACACTCCCGTCTGTCCCAGCGGGACAGTATCTTGGTAGCAAAGGAATTAGGAGCGATTCAACGGATCGTCCCAGCGGGACGGTATCTGAATATTTTGAGTTGGCTGGCGGCAAGGGATAGGGCGTTCGGCACTAATTTTTTTAGATTCCGTCCCGCTGGGACGGCTCGGCGAATCGTTGCAATTTGGTTGCTACCAAGATATTGTCCCGCTGGGACAAATCTCCAACTGCTGTCTCCACGCAGACAACTGATGGACTTGAGTCACCCTTTTCATCCATTATCCAAATCCAAACTGTACTACCTTTCGCATCGCAAAAAACAAGGGATAAACCTTGTTGCGCACTTCGCATACCAAACTAACCATGCACATCCTCATCCTCGGCAACGGCATCAGCGGCGTCACATGTGCCCGATACCTCCGCAAACTCAGCGATCACGACATCACGCTTGTATCCGACGAATCGGATGAGTTTTTCAGCCGCACGGCACTGATGTACGTCTACATGGGTCACATGCGTTTGCGCGATACGATGCCTTATGGACCGTGGTTTTGGGAGAAAAACCGCATACAACGTGTTCGTCAGTTTAGAGTATATTGGGGATAAAATTTGAAGGGTCCGACTTTCTTTGTTTGCATTTTCAAGCAACCTTATTTTCCTCCCGTGATACTCTCGTGATATTTGACGCGCACTTTTACATCGAAATTTTAGAGTTATTTGTGCGTGCTAAAATGATTGCGAAATGATGAATATCCTTGTTGTGGAGGACGACCCGAACATTGCCGAGCTCATCGCTATCCATCTGCGGGACTTGCCTGCCGAGCTGACGATCATGCAACTGGGTTGGCCTGGGCTGGACGAGGCATTGAGCGGGAAATACGATTTTTTAGTCCTCGATCTCATGCTGCCTGGCTTGGGCGGCATGGAAATCTGCCGACAGCTGCGCCAACGCAAACTCTACCTGCCAATCCTGATGCTTACCGCCAAGTCAGAAGAACAGGACAAGATCGCAGGCTTGGAAATGGGCGCCGACGATTACCTCACCAAGCCGTTCAGCCCTGGCGAATTGGTGGCGAGGGTGAAAACCATCCTCCGGCGCACCCAGCGCGAAAGCCAGCAATTGGAAAAACAACTGCGACGCATCGAACGCGGCGCTTTGTCCATTGACCTGAACATGAAAACCGTGAGCAAAGGCGCCCAGCGCATCGAACTGACCGTAAAGGAATACGAGCTGTTGCAGTTGTTCATGCAAAACCCGGGGCGCAGCTACACGCGGCAGGCAATACTTGATGAGATTTGGGGCGAACAATTTGAAGGTTTGGAGCATACCGTAAACGCGCACATCAACCGCCTGCGGGCAAAAATCGAAGACGACCTTTCTAAACCCGGCTATATCTTGACCGCTTGGGGCATTGGCTACAAATTCAACGACGAACTGTAAATGACAGACCACGAAGCGGCCGCAAGCCGACAAGAGAAAACCGAAACGGATTACTCGGCAAAATCCCGTTTGCGCCGGGTGATGACGACGGTGCTTGTGGCGTTCCTGCTGCTCATCGCCTATTTCCTGACCAGCAGTTATTTCAACGACTTGGCCGAGGCCGAACAAGCAACCCTGATGCGGCTGAACGGCATTGCCTACACCCTCGCCATGCAAATCGACGGCGACGCGCACCAGCGCCTGATGGCAAAGTACCCACAAAAAGATGCCATTGCTACCGCGCAACAGGACAGCACTTACCTCTACATCCATCAGTCATTGCGGCAGATTTACGACGCCAATATGCTCAACACGCCCATCTACACCATTGTGCTGGACAGCACGAACACTTGTTACTTCGGCGTCACCTCCGCTGAAAAGCCCTACTTCCGCCACCCCTACCATTCGGCGCCTGCCCTGTTGATGGAAAAACACGCCGAGGGCGCCATGATCCCGCGCTACGAAGACGAGTTTGGCACCTGGCTGTCGGCGTTTGCCGCAGTTCGGGACAGCACAGGGGAAATAGTGGCATTGGTGCAAGTGGACCAGAAGTTTGATGAATTTACGGAACACGCCCGTGCCAATGTGCTGCGCAATCTGCTCGTCAGCCTGCTGGTCTGCGTGTTCTTTCTGGTCTTGCTGGTCAGGATTTTACAGCCCATCCTGCGCAAAGAGCGCTTGACCCAAGAAGCCTTAGAAGCGGCCTACCTCGAAAACAAAAGGGTCAACGCACAGCTGCAAACCAGCTTGGAACAGGTGACGGCGCTCGACGAATTTCGCAAGGAAATGATCGCCAACCTTTCGCACGACCTGCGCACCCCGATGGCCAGCATCCTCGGTTATCTGGAAACGGTGCTCCTGAAAAAAGCGCAACTTTCGGAGCTTGAGCAGGAAAAATTCCTCAGCGTCGCGCTCTCCGAAGCCAAGAGGCTCAACCGTTTGGTGGCCGACCTGTTCGACCTGTCAAAACTGGAGTCCGGGCAAATCCAGATCGCGCCGGAGCCGTTCAACATCGCCGAACTGGCGCAGGACACCCTCCAAAAATACCAGCTGCAAGCCGAAGCCCGGCACGTGAAACTGCTCACGGATTTCTGCGACCCCTTGCCCCTGGCTCTGGCAGATGTGCGCTGGATAGACCGGGTGCTTCAAAACCTGATGGACAATGCCTTGCGCTATGTGGACGAAGGAGGGTTTGTCCTTTTCACCATCTATGAAAAGGATACCAAACTCTATTTCAAGGTGTGCAACAGCGGCGATCCCATCCCTGAAGCGCACCTCACGCGCGTGTTCGACCGCTATTTCAAATCCACCAACCGCAAAAAAGGCAGCGTGGGCCTGGGCCTGACAATCGTGAAAAAAGTTATGGAACTGCATGGCGAGCGCGTTTGGGCGGAAGTGAACAACGAGGTGACGAGCTTTCGGTTTACCCTCCCTTTATACGCTGTCCCCGTGTGATACTTTCGTGATACTTGGCTTTCAACTTTGTGGCGAAATTTATTTTTTAACCAAAACAAAAGTTGATTGATCATGAAATTCAAATCACTGTTTTTCGCCTTCCTCGCCTTTGCCTCGGTCGCTTTTTTCGCTGCCTGTGAAAAAACAACAGAGGTCATCGTGGACCCAACCTTGCCGCAAGGCGCATTTATTGCTTCTAAAAACGGCGCCTTTACCGAGCAAAACGCCACCGGCTCAAAAGGCGCGGTGCAGCTGGGCACCGACGAAAAAGGCACCCAGTTCCTCAAATTCGGCTCTGATTTCAACACCAACTTTGCCACAGGCACGGTCACGGTCTATCTCAGCACCTCTATGACCTTCACCCCCGACCCAGGAAACGGCAACCCTTACTTGCGCCTCATCGGCCCAGTCACCAAGGCTGGCGAAAACTACTTCCGCCTCCTCCCGGCTGCCGACGCCAAGTTCACCCACGTCATCCTGTGGTGCGGCTCGGCCAACGTGCCCTTCGGCTACGCGCTCATGCAATGAGCGATTCAATCATCTTCTGACTTAGGCCCGGCGCGCGGCTATTTGGCTTAGCCGCCGGGTTTTTCAGTAATGTTTTTTCTCACGATCACATGCAAAAGATTCTCTTGCTCGGCCTCGCGCTGTGGCCAAGCTTCATCATGGCTCAAGGAGGTTGGACACGTACGCCCAAAGGTTTGTTCGTCAAATTCGACGGCTCTTTTTTGAATGCTACAAAATACTATAACCCAAATGGTGACGGAATCCAGACGAGCGCTTTTCGCCAAACCACTTTCAGCC
>JANMME010000973.1:0-17610 GCA_031373015.1 Saprospiraceae bacterium | reverse complement strand
GTCGCCAAAGACGGCAGGCGAATCGGTGTTGAAATCATCCGTTCCAACAGCAATGGTTTGTTGTACACAAAATGCAGCGAAACTACGGGCCAACAGTATTTTATGAAAAAAGATAAAATACTTGAAATACGGAAACCAGGTGCTCTTGAGCCGCCCAAAACAGACCCTCCTCCACCCAAAACAACGCCTCCACCGCCTTCTCCACCATCAATAGAAAAAGAGGTTCTCCTAAAGGATGAAACTGACCTCAGCAAACCCAAGACCATTGTTTGGGCAGGGCTGGCGCCCCTGGGTTTGGCCTCGCTTGACTATGAGGCAAATGGAACTGGCTATTTACTGTTTGGGGCCGAAATGGGCTTCAAAGATTCTCCTTTGCGTTTAGGCCTCATTTTACATCCCGTATTTTTGAGGAGCGATAGCTATTACGACTCTTTTGAGAAAAATGGGGTCAGTGGGGAGATCGGCCTTGTTTTCAAAAGTTTCACGCATGGGCGACTGTCGGGGCGTGTCAGTAATGCATATTGGGGCATTGAGCTCCGCAGCGGACGACAAGCATACACTTACTCGTATAGCTCCTCCCCAAACCAACAGACCAACAAGGTAAAATATACCTGGACTTCTCTGATGCCTCGTTTGGGCTTCCAATTGTATTACGAAATGTTTGCTTTTGACGTGGCGTTGCCCATTGGTTACCAATTCTATCGTTATTCCAATTCAGGGAGTTATATTAGCGAATCCACTGGAGGGAATTTGACGCTGCAACCTTGCGTCTCCCTTGGGTTGAGGTTTTAAAAACCTGGAAGGTCTGGCACTCGACAAAAAATAAAATTCGGCTCGTTTTTTCCAGTCAATCCTTTTGACACAAAATCCTGGCTAAACACCACCACCACCTAATTATGAACCCAATTCGACTTTCCCAGCGCCCACTCGCCCTCCTGCTCGCCTGCCTGGTGGCACTCAGTTCCCTCAGTTGTTACAGCCGCAACAGAATGAATAGCTCCCGGCTTCCGAAGATCCAAAACATCCAAGGGCTGGAGTTCGTCCTGCTAGATGCCAGCGCGCCCATCAGCAACGTGTGGCTGCTCTCCCACCCCAATTTTGAAAAAGAAGCGCTCTCCGCACGGCTTGACCATGCTACGGAAGCCTTTGGCCAGCGAATCGTTTCTATCCGTACCAATGGAGACCGAAAAGCGAGCAAGGACCTGGTGCTTATTTACATCACCCCCATGGCCGCTAAAGCCCTCGCCGATACGATGACCACGCGCCTAGACTACAAAGAGATCACCAAAATCGAGGTGTTTGAACCTGATGCGGGCAAGGTCGTGGGGACGATTCTGCTCGGGTTGGGCGGTTGCGCTGCGCTTTCGTTGGTTGCTTTGATCATTGCCTGCAATTGCCCGCACGTCTATGCCGAAGCCCCGGACGGCTCGCGGCAACTGGAAGGCTCTCTTTACAGCGGAGCCGTGTATCCAAAGCTGGAACGCAGCGATTACCTGCCTTTGGATCATTTACAACCCGTTGACAATCAATACAAAATATGGCTGGTGAATCAGGAGGCGCAACGCCAGCACACCAACCTTGCGGCGTTGGAAGTGATAGACCATGCGCCCGGTCTGCAAACTGTTTTTGACAAATACGGCACACTACACACCCTCCTAGCGCCCAAGGCCCCCTTTGAAGCGACCAATGCCTCCGGCAAAAATGTATTGAATGAAGTAACTGCCCAGGATCAACATACCTTTTTGGGCGATCTCGCTAATCCAAGCGCCGATGCCGTGGAAAAACTGACCCTCAGCTTTGCAAAACCCGACGGCGCTCAAAAAGCCAAACTCCTGCTCCGTGCTAAGACCGACCCATGGGTGGACTATGTTTATTTTGAATTTCAGAACGCTCTGGGCGAATATGCCGATGAAGTTAACCGGAAATACAGCCGGAAATCGGCGGCTGAAAACCAGCGCTGGATCGAAGGCCAGAACTTGCCCATCGCCGTGTGGCTTGAAACTTCGCCGAATCATTGGGCAAAAACAGACCATTTCGCGCTGGCGGGAGGCTCGGCTTTTCGCGAAGATGTCTTGCCGCTCGACCTGTCGAAAGTATCGGGCAATATGGTGCGCGTTCGGCTGGAATTTGGCTTCCATTTTTGGGAAATAGACCGCGCTGCCCTCGATTTTTCGGAAGATCAGCCGGTGTTACAAACCACGCTTCGCCCACTTTCTGTGCAAAACCATCAAAGCCAGGACGTCACCGCAAGTCTCACGGACGATGACGGCCTTTACTACCATCAACCTCAAATCGGCGACGAAGCCCGCCTCCAATTTGAAGTGCCGCCCCTCCGGCCCGGCTATGAGCGCAGCCTCGTGCTCCATGCCAAAGGGTATTACGAAGTGCTCCACCAAAACGCCGCAGGGCGGCCCAGCCTTTCCAAACTGAACGCCTGGAAAAAAGAAAATGCGCTGCCCCGACTTTCTGTCGAACGCTGGCGCAGCGCGCAAGGATTATCCATAAGCCAATAACCACAATGCAAGCAACCACATACAATATCACGGGTTTGCGCTTCCGGCTTTTTGAGCTGCGGATGTTTGGACAACTGGTGCGGACGGCCTTTTCCGTTTACCCCAAAAAAGGGGATGCGTGGCGGGCGTTAAAGCAGCATATTGGCACACATCTGGAATTCAAGAAAACCGTCGGTCTAAACAAAGCCGTGCGAGTGGGCAGCCGTTATTATGTGCAAATGAGCTTGCCCGGTTACGGAACAGAGAGCCTTAAAGCCCTATCTGTCAATGAATTAAACCGGCATG
This sequence comes from Saprospiraceae bacterium, assembly GCA_031373015.1. Lineage (GTDB taxonomy): Bacteria > Bacteroidota > Bacteroidia > Chitinophagales > Saprospiraceae > M3007. The sequence goes on along the minus strand of JANMME010000973.1, from coordinate 14,812 downwards.
TTCCGATTCCTGATCATGGGCATGGCCTGAACACGCTCCTGCTCGCCATTACCAAAAAATGTTCGCTCCAATGCGCCCATTGCTTTGAGTGGGACAACCTCAACCAACACGAGCAACTTTCACCTGAGGATGTGCTGAATATCATCCGCAAATTCCAGTCCACGGGGGTGGCGTCCATCGAACTCAGCGGCGGCGAACCCCTCAACCGATACGCCGATCTGCTCCTGATCGTACGCGAAAGCGATACAGACAGTACCGATTTTTGGCTGGTCACTTCCGGCTACCGTCTGACCTTGGAACGCGCGATTGAATTGAAGGCAGCAGGCCTCACAGGGGTTTGTGTCAGCCTCGATCATTGGGACGCAGCAAGCCACGATGCATTCCGAGGCATGGAGGGCAGTTTCCACTGGGCCATGCAGGCGGCGAAAAACGCCAAGGCCGCCGGGATGGTGGTCAGTTTTGGGCTTACTGCCCTCCGCGATTTTTGCACCCAAGATCATCTGATGCGCTACGCACAATTGGCGCATGAACAAGGGGCGCATTTCATTCGGATTTTGGAACCTCGTGCCGTTGGGCACTTTGCAGGCAAAGAGGTCGAGTTGAGACCGCACGAAAGGGGTGTTTTAGAGGTGTTTATGAAAACATTACAAACAAAAAAAGCCTATCGGGATTTTCCAATCGTGGAATATTACGCCGCCTACCAACGCCGGGCAGGATGCTCCGGGGCAGGCCAACGATTCTTGTACGTGGACACCGATGGCGATATGCACGCCTGCCCTTTCTGCCAAAACAAGTGCGGCAACGTGCTCTGCGATGGCATTGAAACCGGTCGCCAGCGCATGGTACAGGCGAGCGGTTGCCATGTATATTCGATGTCTTAGTTGCTTTTTAGGGTCATGGAGCCCGTAAAAAAAGCGCAGATAGTAGATGGCGAATTTTGGTACGACAGCCCGAGCAACACACGCTATTTCTGGTCCCCAAATGGGTATGGTCTCCGAAAAGGGGAAGGATATTATCAGAACAACTGGATTTTGCTCAACCAAGCGACTTATGGGTTCTCCGATCACTTTTCCATTGGTGCTGGCATTGTCCCTACTTTTTTATTCGGGGATTCAGGGCTTCCATTTTGGATAACCCCAAAAATATCCGTGCCCATCCAAAAAGACCAGTTGAACCTCGGCGCTGGGCTGCTGTACATCAATGCTATTGGATCCGATTCTGACATTGGCGGCGGCGCAGGCATCACATACGGGGGCTTACCGCTGGCCCGCGCGACCGCAACGTGACACTGGGCTGGGTTATGGCTTTGTTGAAGGAAGCTGGGCTGACCGTCCATTCCTCACGCTCAGCGGTATGTACCGCACTTCCAAGAAGTTTACGTTCCTGACTGAAAAGGGAACAGTGACTACTGGGTAATAAAACTCGCCCCAGAAACCGTGCCCACGGAAGAAGCAGGGGCCACTCTGGCGAACCTGACGACCTACCCCAACCCTGCCACCGACGCAGTCTTTGTGCGAACCGATACCGAAACAACCCTGAGCCTTTACAATGCCCTCGGGCAATCGCTATTGACCCAAACCATTCGCGGTAACGAAAAAACAGACCTGTCATCGTTGCCCAGCGGCATTTATTTACTGGTGGAAATGGAAACTGGAATCGGGCATAAAATCTTGAAAAATTAATAACGCACAGTCGCCAACAAATGGAAAAGACATTTGGATGCTATGTTCATTGGATGCCTCAGGAAATGAGCCACATAGCCAATCTTTAACATGCCATAAAAACTAATGTTTAATCAGCGATGTTCGGTTTTTCCAAGGTGTTTTCCGACCACACCTTTGTCCCATCAGTTTCAAAAAAACTAATTCTATGACAGCCACTTTTTCAGATGCCACCGTCGAACGTTTGATTCGGATCAGCAAGGAAAAACCTTTGTTGCCCGAAACTTTCGTCCCCTGGCATGAGCAAATTCGGGAAGATGAGCGGTTTATGCCCGAGCACCTTGTCTCGTTGCAAGGCCACCCGCTATGGGAAACCCTCTCCCATACACAGCAACGCGAATTAGGTCGCCATGAGGTCGTTCAGGTGATGTATTCCTACGCTTGGTCAGAAGGTCTGGCCTGCCTCTTTTTCAACCGCCATTTATTGACGCTTTCGCCCGAATCGGTGGAATACCGGTTCTTGCTGCGCGAATTGATCGAAGAATTTCGCCACCAGGAAATGTTTAGCGCGGTCGTCACAAAATTGGAGGGGAAACCCATTACACCCGGTTTTTGGCATCGCTTCTGGGGAAAATGGTCGGTAAAAAACATGCCGCCCGACTGCGTTTTTATGTCCGTATTGGCCGTGGAATTGATGACGGACATATATGGCAAGCACATCCGGCGCGATGACCGGGTGTCTGTTATCCTGCGAAAAGTGTCGGAATTGCACAACATCGAAGAGGGCCGGCACATCTTCTACACCAAATTGTGGCTCGAAAGATTCACCGGCAAAGCAGGGTTTTTCCGCCGCTCGTGGTACAGCATCATTGTGCTGCTCAATCTCTATTTCATGTGTACCTTGTATGTAAAAGCGGAAATTTTTGATCGAATAGGAGTACAAAATCCCGAGCGCTACGCTCAGGCGGCCGCTCAAAATTTGAAGCAAAAATTGGGCGCGAACTGTCTGGAAGATGCGGTCGAATTTGTGCAAGGGTTTCATGGTTTCAACTGGCTCACACGCCCACTTTGGCGTTGGGTAATGGGTATAAAGGTTCAAAAGGTTTTTAGGTTCTAGGGTTTGAAGGTTATTTGATTGAATTTTCATCCCCAAAACCTCTGAACCCCAAAACCTCCAAACCTCTGAACCCCAAAACCTCCAAACCTTTATTATGAAAAGAGCAAAAATCGCAGAACTGTCCGTTTATCTGCCCGAACGAGTGGTAAGTAACCGCGAAATAGAGGATCGGGTGAATGCGCGCGGGCAAATACTCCCCCCCGACTCGCTCCAACGCTTGTTCGGGATTGAGGAACGCCGCTTTGCCGCAAGCGGGCAGCAAGTCTCCGATTTGGCTGCGGCGGCTGCCCTGCCGATTGTGGAAAAAGTAGGGGCGGCCAACATTGAGTTCCTGATTTTCGCCGCAGCCTGTGCCGATCTGATCGAACCCGCCACTTGCAATATTGTCCAGCACAAACTTGGGCTTCAATGCCCGGCCATGGACATCAAGAACGCCTGCAATAGTTTCACAAGTGCCTTGATGACTGCCAGCAGCCTTATCAACGCCGGGATGTACAACAATGTACTAGTGGTGAACGGAGAGAAACTGAGCGATGCCATCCGTTTTGAATATGAAGACGAAAGCCAACTTGTCCGACACCTTGCGGCCTTCAGCCTTGGCGATGCAGGTGCTGCAGCCTTGGTAAATAAGTCTGACGATGAAAGCGGTATTTGCTTTCAAAAATTTATAACCAGAGGGGAACATTGGGAATTGTGTACCATCAAAGGCGGTGGTTCCATGTACCCGCACGACGTGAGCAAAACCTATTTTGAAGGTCAAACGGCTGCCCTCAAAGCGGTTTTGGCCGAAACCTCTAAAACCTTTTTTCGCCAATGCCTTGCCGAATCTGACTGGGAGGTCGGCGAAATACAGCATTTTTTTACCCATCAGGTTTCGGTCGGCACCACGCGCCTGATTGCGCAATTGACGCAAGTTGATCCCTCCAAGATCGAAGAGGTTTTCGCGCATTGCGGCAACACTGCCGCCGCGTCTATTCCCTTGGCCATGCACCAAAGGCTGAGCCGCGGCGAAATTCGGAAAGGCGACAAAATCGCCTGGGTGGGCTTGGCGGCTGGAGTGAGCGCATCGGTGCAGTTGATGATCTGGTGACTTTTGGGGGATTTGGGGATTTGAGGATTTGGTTATTTGTTGGCTTCGCGCTTGGTATCTCTTGTTGCACTTAGGAGCGATACCAAGCGCGAAGCCAACGAATAACCAAATCCCCAAATAACCAAATCAACACATAAACAAACAAGTTCAATATCATGGCAAAATCGCTCTTACAACTTCTCCGTGAACGTGACCCAGATGCCCCCGCCATCGTGCAAAATGGCCAGGTGCTGCGCGTCGGCGAACTGCTTTGTGACACCGAACTGTTGGCGGCAGGGTTTCGACAAGCCGGCATGAAGCCCGGCGACACGGCCGTGCTCGCGGCTTTACCCGATGCAGGTTTTGTGCGCATCGTGTACGCCGCTATGATTTGTGGATTGCGGCTCGCGGTGATTGACCCTGAAATGGGCCGTGAAAACTACCGCGAAAAACTAAAGCAGTTGCAGCCGCCATGGGCCTTTGTGGACTACCGTTTGTTGCTGTTGCAAGAGCATCCCTTGCTGCGTTGGGCTTATTTTCAATGGTCAAAAAAAGGGATCTATTTCCCTAGAAGCCCTGGTGTGCGCATCATCGCAACGGGTAAGTGGATGCCCATTTTTCAAAAACATATCCCTTTTGAAAAATTGATGACCACCTTAAACTCATCCGATGACTTGAAGTCCTCGCATGAGTTTGCCGCCAACGAATTCCTCATCACCTACACCTCCGGCACTACTTCAGTGCCCAAAGGCGTGGTCCACAGTGTCGGCGCCATTACCGCCAGTATCCTGCAAATTGCCGATGTGATTCGGGGCGGCCACAACCGTCGCATTGCCACGCACTTGCCCTATTTTGCCATCATCGCGCTGAACGCGGGCGCGGAGGCATACCTGTGGGAGTACAAAAGTTCTGCTTCGCAGCAACTCAAATTTATTGAGAAAAACCAGGTCACCACCCTGTTCAGCCCGCCTTGCGATTATTTGCCCTTGATGGAGTATTGTGAGCGCGAAGGGCGTTTGTTTCCGGAATGTCTGCAACACTTGTTTTTCGGAACAGCGCCGGTGCATCGGTCTTATTTAGAACGGCTCATTGCTGTTTTGCACGAGCACATCCGGCTGACTTGCCTGTACGGGATGACGGAAAACTTGGTGGTTGCCAGCATTGACGGACGAGAAAAAGCGGGGCTTCCTACGGTTTTCGGCGACATTTTGGGCCGTCCGGCTCCTGGTGTTGAGATTCGGATAGCAGCCGATGGTGAAATTATGCTGCGTTCTCCCCAAATGTACACCCGCTATTTGCACCTTGAAAAACGGGACGACTGGCATGCCAGTGGCGATTTGGGATTTCTGGATGCTGAAGGAAGGATCGTGCTGACAGGGCGAAAAAAAGACATGATCATTCGTCGCAATTTCAACCTCTACCCGGGGCTGTATGAACCTACGATCAACCGAATTTCGGGCGTGACGGAGTGTGCTTTTGTGGGTGTTTACGATGAAAAAAAACACGACGAAATCGTCGCGCTTTTTGTGGAAACCCACCGGACGATTTCCGAACGAGCATTCCGAAATTTGCTCGAGCGAGGAGAATATTCCATTGATCGGGAAGCCTTGCCCGACCGGATCTTTTTTGAAAAACTCCCACGAAGCGGGCGACAAAGCAAGGTGGACAAAAACGCGCTGCGGGAGCGGTTGAGAGAAAAGAACACCGATTAAACTGAATACACCGATACCACCGAAGGGTTGTAACTCCCAAAAAACCTTCGGTGGTATCGGTGTATTCAGTCTAATCGGTGTTCTTAAAAAAACAATAGCAAATGTTGAAAGCCAAACGCATTTTCATCACGGGCGCCACGGGATTCGTGGGCGCCAGTCTGGTGCGGCACTTCGCTGCGACAGGCTGGGAAGTGCTAGCCAATGGCCGTGCTGCCCCCCCTACCCCGCTGCTTTCAATAGCAAAATATGTGCAGGCCAATATTGAAAATGCCATGCCCGCCCAAGCCGCCGATGTGGTGGTACACGCCGCCGCACTGGCTTCCGATACCGCTGGTTGGGATACCCTGAAAAAAACAAATCTGGAGGGCACCCGCCACGTTTTTGAATCTACGCGGAATTGTTCTTGCTTTGTTTACATCTCTTCTTCTTCTGTTTATGACGACCAAAAAACCTTGCATCAGGAGGATGAAAGCGTTGACCGGCAACGGCTTTCTCCTTATGGGCTTTCTAAACGAATGGCGGAGGACTGGCTGCTGGAACAAGATTGGCAAGGGCGATCCTTGTTCATTTTGAGGCCACGAGCAGTGTACGGTTTGGGGGATCGAGTATTGCTTCCAAGGCTGATGCGATTGGTGCGCGGGGGGCAAGTCTTTTCGCCTGGGGATATGCGTGTATCCAGCTCGCTGACCCATGTGGGCAACCTGTGTGCGGCGATTGATTTGTGTATTGAAAAATCTGCAAAACTTTCCGAAAGTTTAGAACTTTCGGAAAGTTCGATTCGAAATCGAGCCCAGATTTTCAACGTTGCAGACAGTGAACCCTATGAAATGCGCGAGATCGTACATCGGCTTTTATCAGATATCCATGGCCGCCAACTACCTTTCAGAGCCATGCCGCTCTTGCCTTTACAATATTTGGCAAGCACCCTGGGAAGCCTGGGGATTGCCAAACAATTTACGCCTTATTCATTGGCAACTATATCTAAAGATTGCGCTTTAGACCTACAAAATATTACAAAAGTGCTTGAATACCAGCCAAAACAAAATTTTTACAATACCTTGTCAGAGATTGTACGATGGGTCAACTGCATTGGCATTGAGCGTGTAAAAATGGCCGAACCAGGTTTGCCGTGGCAGGGAAGCGACACTTTTTGAAAAAGTGTCGCTTCTAATTCTACTTTGTCACTTTAGCCGCAATCTACATGCAATAAAAAAAATTTTATCTCTTGCAGAATTCGCTTCTGGGCTAGCAGCATTGGGCTACACTTTTGTCTCAAAAATTAACAATATGAAACACAAGATTTTGCTCTTCTCCCTAGTACTGCTATATGCCAATACAGTTTCCGCCCTTGTAACACCCACGCCCAAAGTTGGGCAAGACACGATGACCCAGCAGGACCAACCCGCTGCCATGCCCCGGCTCCAAAAAACTGGTGGCTGCCGCGCTTGGGTGTACACCAAAACCACCGCTCGCCCCCTGAAAGGCATCCTCTACCAGACCACCGACAGTTCGGTCACCATGTTTGTCCATAAAAGGCTAATTTTTTGACAACACGACTTTTATTACATTAAACCCATCAATTTTATCACCAAACAATATTTTTTATGAAAAACTCAATCTTCACTCAATCGAGACTGGCCTTGTTCTCAGCAGCCATCCTCTTATCGCTCTCACAGTGCGTCACTCCTTATGAAAGTGCTCGAATGCTTCCCAAGGGAGGCACAGAGATAAAAACATCTTATACGCACGTTCGCGTAGCAGCAGAAGGGGAAAACGAAAAAATAAACGACGGCTTAGGTTTGGGACTTGGCTATGGGGTCACGGACAGGATCAATCTTAAGGTGCGCTACGAACGCTTATCCAATGAAGGCAACGTGAACTTCGTAGCATTCGGACCCAAAATCGCACTGAAACCCAACAAGATAGCCGCCATGCTGCCTATTGGGGTCTACTTCGATGAAGGAGAATCTACATGGGGCGTTCACCCTTCGTTGCTGTTTTCGACGAGCAAGAACAATAAGGTCGAGGGCACTGTCGGTTTGCGCAGCGATATTTTTTTCGAAGAAGACTCAGAGGTGCTTTTTGGGATTAACCTAGGCCTAGGGCTAAGCCAAAACCTTGACCGTTGGGCCATCCGCCCTGATTTCGGCTTGACCTTCAATCCCGGAGAAAATGGCGTGTTTCTTTCTTTTGGGATTGGTGCACAGTACAATCTCGTATCAAAATAAGGAACTCAAGTAGTCATCCCTCTTGCTACATCTTTTACTCAACCTTCACCATCTAAATTCATTTCAACATGAAAGCAATCTTTTCTTTTCTTACTACGGCGCTTTGCGCAATTTCACCAGTGTTCGCCCAAGCCCCTGCTATCCAATGGCAGAACACGATCGGGGGTAACAACTACGACATACTCTATTCTGTGCAGCAAACTGCCGATGGAGGCTACATTCTCGGAGGAGAGTCCAATTCCAATATCTCAGCTGATAAAACCGAAAACAGCAATGGCGGCCTTGACTATTGGGTGCTGAAGTTGGATGTCACAGGCGCTATTCAATGGCAAAATACCATAGGTGGCAACAGTGACGACAACTTTCGCTCCATGCAACAGACTGCCGACGGCGGCTATATCCTCGGCGGATATTCCGCCTCAAATATTTCGGGCGATAAAACCGAAAACAATTTGGGGCAGTTGAATGACTATTGGGTTATTAAACTGGACTCCGCAGGCGCTATTCAATGGCAGAACACCATCGGTGGCAATAAGGATGACTTTCTCCTTAACCTCCAACAGACTGCCGATGGAGGCTATATCCTCGGCGGAGCATCCAATTCCAATATTTCGGGCGATAAAACCGAAAACAGTTGGGGCGGCAGTTATGACTATTGGGCCATTAAATTGGACTCCACAGGCGCTATTCAATGGCAGAACACTATAGGTGGCGATGGTGGTGACTTTCTCGTTTTCATCCAACAGACTGCCGATGGAGGCTATATCCTCGGAGGAGGTTCCGAATCCAATATTTCGGGCGATAAAACCGAAAACAGTTGGGGCGGCAGTTATGACTATTGGGTCGTTAAATTGGACGCTACAGGCGATATCCAATGGCAGAACACCATCGGCGGCAACGCCGAAGACGGAACCTCTTCCCTCCAGCAAACTGCCGACGGCGGCTATATCATCGGCGGATATTCCGCCTCCGATATTTCTGGCGACAAAACTGAAAACAGTTTGGGGAATAATGACTATTGGGTCGTTAAATTGAACGCTTCCGGAGCTATCCAGTGGCAGAATACCATCGGTGGCAACGGCCGCGAATATTTCCGTTCTCTCCAACAGACTGCTGACGGAGGCTATATTCTCGGTGGAGAATCCGATTCCAATATTTCGGGTGACAAAACCGAAAATAGTTTAGGCGGTTCTGACTATTGGGTGCTGAAGTTAGATGCTACCGGGACTATCCAATGGCAGAATACCATCGGCGGGAGCTCTACTTATGATGAATTCCGTTCCCTCCAACAGACTGCTGACAAAGGCTATATCCTCAGTGGAATTTCAGATTCCAATATTTCTGGCGATAAAACCGAAAACTGTTTGGGAGGTGAGGATTACTGGGTCATAAAACTCGCCCCCGAAACCCTGCCTACGGAAGAAGCACATACCAGCGCTGCGCGCGTGACGATGTACCCCAACCCTGCCACCGATGCAGTCTTTGTGCAAACCGATACAGAAATAACCCTGAGCCTATACAATGCCATCGGGCAATTGCTTTTGGCCCAAACCTTTCGTGGCAATGGCAAAATAGAACTGTCATCTTTGCCTAATGGCATCTATTTCTTGGTGGAAATGGAAACAGGGATCGGGCATAAAATCTTGAAAAATTAATAACTACCTCAACATGAAAGCGATCTTTTCATTTATCACAGTGGCACTTTGCGGCTTTTCCCCACTTTTCGCCCAGGCCCCCGCTATTCAATGGCAGAACACCATCGGCGGAAACGAGGACGACAAACTCACTTCCATTCAACAGACTGCCGACGGCGGCTATATCCTCGGCGGGTATTCAGAATCCAATATTTCTGGCGATAAAACCGAAAACAGCTTGGGAGGCTTTTATAACGGCGATTACTGGGTAGTGAAGTTGAGTGCTACCGGTGCGATCCAATGGCAGAATACCATCAGCGGCAACCACCACGACGAACTCACTTCCTTACAACAGACTGCCGATGGCGGCTATATCCTCGGTGGATGGTCAAATTCCGATATATCGGGCGACAAAACCGAAAACAGTTGGGGGGATTATGATTACTGGGTGCTGAAGTTGGATCCTACCGGAGCGATCCAATGGCAGAACACCATCGGTGGCAACGGCCGCGACAAATTGACTTCCTTACAACAGACTGTGGACGGAGGATATATCCTCGGCGGACATTCCAATTCAAATATTTCGGGCGACAAAACTGAAAACAGTTTGGGTAACGATGGTCATGATGATTACTGGGTGCTGAAATTGAATGCCACGGGCGCTATTCAATGGCAGAATGCCATTGGTGGCCACTATGGCGAGACATTCACTTCCTTACAACAGACTGCCGACGGCGGCTATATCCTCGGCGGGTATTCCTGGTCCGATGCTACTGGTGATAAAACGGAAAGCAGTTGGGGGGAGGACTACTGGGTGGTAAAATTGAATGCTACCGGGGCGATCCAATGGCAGAACACCATCGGCGGCGATGGCTACGACTGGCTGTATTCCCTTCAACAGACTGCCGACGGCGGCTATATCCTAGGCGGATATTCAGAATCCAAAATTTCTGGCGATAAAACCGAAAACTGCTTGGGAGGTTTTTTGAACGGGGATTACTGGGTGCTGAAGTTGAATGCTGCTGGGGCGATCCAATGGCAGAACACCATCGGCGGCAGCGGCCGGGACGAATTCGCTTCCTTAAAACAGACTACCGACGGTGGTTATATTCTCGGGGGCACTTCCGATTCCAATATTTCTGGCGATAAAACCGAAAACAGTTTGCTTACTGATTACTGGGTGCTTAAGTTGAATGCCAATGGAGTTATCCAATGGCAGAATACCATCGGTGGCGACAGCTTTGAAGCATTCGCTTCCTTACAAGAGACTGCCGACGGTGGTTATATTCTCGGCGGATCTTCCAGTTCCGATATTTCAGGTGACAAAACCGAAAACAGTTTGGGAGGGGGTTTTATTGGGGATTATTGGGTAATAAAACTCGCCTCTGAAACCGTGCCCACGGAGGAGGCAGGGACCACCCCGGCGAGCGTGACGATATACCCCAACCCCGCCGCCGATGCAATCTTTGTACAAACCGATGCAGAAACAACCCTGAGTCTCTGCAATGCCTTCGGGCAAACGCTTTTGACCCAAACCTTTCGTGGTAATGGCAAAATAGACCTTTCATCGTTGCCCAACGGCATTTATTTTCTTGTGGAAATGGAGACCGGGGTTGGGCATAAAATCCTGAAAAACAAATAACTCATCCATCTTAAGGCAGCTCTTGCCTGAGGGTCACAATCTAAATTCATTTCAACATGAAAGCAAGCTTTTTCCTTCTCGCTGCGGCACTTTGTGCCAATTTCCCGCTCTTCGCTCAAGCCCCTGCTATCCAATGGCAGAACACCATCGGTGGTGCTGGCTGGGACGAACTCAGTTCCTTACAACAGACTGCTGACGGGGGATATATCATCGGCGGAGAATCAGAATCTGGTATTTCGGGTGATAAAACCGAAAACGGTTTCGGTTTTCGTGATTACTGGGTGGTTAAATTGGATGCCACCGGGGCTATCCAATGGCAGAACAATATCGGCGGTGACAACACCGACAAGCTCACTTCCTTACAACAGACTGCCGACGATGGATATATCATCGGCGGATATTCCGAATCAAACATCTCGGGCGATAAAACAGAAAATAAGTTGGGGGGGCCTGATTTCTGGGTGCTGAAGTTGAGTGAAACAGGCAATATTCAATGGCAAAACACCATCGGTGGCAGCTCTGAAGATCAATTCTATTCCCTCCATCAGACTGCCGATGGGGGCTTCATCCTTGGTGGATTTTCCAACTCCAATATTTCGGGCGACAAATCCGAAAATAGTTTGGGCGCTTTTGATTACTGGGTGCTGAAGTTGAATGCAACAGGTGCTATCCAATGGCAGAATACCATCGGAGGCAACGAAGGCGACTACCTCACTTCCTTGCAACAGACTGCCGACGGCGGATATATCGTTGGCGGATCGTCACTTTCCAATATTTCAGGAGACAAATCCGAAAATAGTTTGGGCGGTTTAGATTACTGGGTGCTGAAGTTAAATGCCGCAGGCGCTATCCAATGGCAAAACACCATCGGTGGTGACAGCGACGACCAGCTCAAGTCCCTTCAACAAACTGCCGATGGCGGATATATCCTTGGCGGGTTTTCCTCTTCCGATATTTCTGGCGATAAAACCCAAAACACTTTGGGGGCTTATGACTTTTGGGTCATTAAATTGAACGCTACCGGAGCTATCCAATGGCAGAACACCATCGGCAGCATCAGCAGCGAGTTTCTCAATTCCCTCCGACAGACTGCCGATGGTGGATATATCCTCGGCGGATATGTTGAAAACAATTCGGGGGGCACGAGCTACTTGGTAGTGAAGTTGGATGCCGTAGGAACTTTCCAATGGCAGAAGATCATCGGTGGCAGCGGCGACGACAAACTTGCTTCCTTACAACAGACTGCCGACGCTGGTTATATTCTCGGAGGATCTTCTGACTCCAATATTTCAGGCAACAAAACCGAAAATAGCAATGGCCTCTACGATTTCTGGATAATAAAACTCGCCCCAGAAACCGTGCCCACAGGGGAAGCACTTACCACTACAGCGCGCGTGACGATATATCCAAACCCCGCCGCCGATGCAGTCTTAGTGCAAGCCAGCGCGGAAACAACCCTGAGCCTCTACAATGCCTTTGGGCAATCGTTTTTGACCCAAACCTTTCATGGTAATGGCAAAATAGAACTGTCATCTTTGCCTAATGGCATCTATTTCCTGGTGGAAATGGAGACGGGAATTGGGCATAAAATCTTGAAAAAATAATACTGGGCTTTTTGACCACACATCTTTTCTTCACAAATAAAACGAACTGATCATGAAAGGACTCTTTTCCCTTTTACCCGCCTTAGTCTTCCTGCCCACCATGGCTTGGCAGGTGCGGACGACTGCGGGCTTACCCGCCATAGTCTTGACAACTGCGGGCCTTGCTGCCCAAACCACCCAAACCATCTCCGGCCAAGTCCTCGACAAAGACTCACAAGAGCCGCTCATCGGCGCTACGGTCAGGGTCGAAAACGCAGAACCCGCCCTTGGTGCCGTGACGGATCTGGAGGGCAAGTTTTCCTTGAAAAACGTGCCGCTTGGCCGTTGGCAAGTGCAATGCAGTTATGTCGGCTACGAGCCCTGGCTCAGCGACCCTATCATCGTCAATTCGGCCCGCGAAACCTTCCTCAACATCGTCCTCAGCGAAGGCGTAGCCAAGCAGATGAAAGAAGTCGTGGTAACGGCCCACAAACGCGGCAACGAGCCTATCAACGACCTTTCGATGCTCAGTACCCGCTCGTTTTCCGTAGACGAAACCCAGCGCTACGCCGCCTCCGCCAACGACCCCAGCCGCATGGCCATGGGTTTCCCCGGTGTGCAGCCCAGCCGCGACAGCCGCTCGGACATTGTGGTACGCGGCAATTCGGGCATCGGCCTGCTCTGGCGGCTGGAGGGCATTGATATCCCCAACCCCAACCACTTTGCGCGGCGTGGCTCTTCGGGCGGAGGTATCACGATCTTTAGCGTGAGCATGTTGGCCAATTCCGATTTCAGCACGGGTGCCTTCCCGGCAGAATATGGCAACGCCTACTCCGGCGCCTTCGACGTCCATTTCCGCAAGGGCAATCCCGACAAGCGGGAATACACCTTTCGCGCCGGAATGCTCGGACTGGATTTTAGTACAGAAGGGCCATTTCAACAGTCAAAAGTTAACAGTCAAAAGTCAACAGTCAACAGTCAACAGTCCTCATACCTAATCAACTACCGCTATTCCACGCTCGGTATTTTGAACAAACTCGGCCTGCACCTTGTAGGCGAGCGCATTGACAACACGTTTCAGGACCTGAGTTTCAACCTGAATTTCCCCACAAAAAACAAAAAGCACGTTTTCACCCTGTGGGGCATTGGCGGGCTGAGCCAAGAGACCGAAAATGCAGTGGAAAACACGGCTGACTGGAAATCTTTCACCGATTATTACACCCGCGATTTTGACACGAACATGGGCGCGCTTGGCGCCACGCACACGGCCCTGCTCAAAGGCGATGCTTACATCAAAACCAGCGTCGCGGCCATGGGACAAACCATTTACTGGCGCAACGACACGTTGAACACGGAGCGCAGGCCTTTTGCCGTCAATACCGAGAAATACAACGAGAACCGCTATGTGATAGCTTCTTTCTTGAACAAAAAGTTCAACCGCCAGCTGTCGCTCAAAACGGGCTTTTTCGCCAACCTGATGCCCTATTCTTTTTACCGAAACACGCTTGGCGACTCGACCGGGCTCGACGCGGAAGGCACGACGGCGCAGATCCAACCCTACGCCAACCTACGCCTGCGACCCACGGAAAAATGGACATTTAATGCCGGTTTGCATGTGCTGTATTTCGCTTTGAACCAAAGTTCGAGTCTCGAACCGCGCCTAGCCGCAAAGTATCAAGTCTCTGAAAAACAATCCATTAGCCTCGCTTGGGGCATTCATGGACGGGTGCTGCCTCTGGGCAATTATTTCACCCGCGTGAATGGCCGCGAAGTGAACCGCGAGGTGGATCTGATCCGCGCACAACACTATGTGGCGGGCTGGGATTTTCTGGCGGGAAAATCCATGCGTTTGCACGCAGAAGTCTATTTCCAAAAAATGAAAGACGTGCCTGTAGCGAAAAACACGGCGAGCAGTTGGAGTATCCTGAACACGATATCAGGCTTCGCCACTCAGGAAATGGCGAACACCGGAACCGGCCAAAACATAGGGCTGGATATGAGCTTGGAAAAGTCCTTCGCGGGCGGCACCTTCTTCCTGTTGAGCGGCTCGGTATCGCAATCGCGCTACACGGATGCGGCGGGGCGGGAGCACTCCACGGCGTTTGACAGCGGGCTATCCGGTTCACTCATGGCGGGCAAAGAATGGAGTTTTAAAAATGCATCGGT
>JANMME010000930.1:0-15029 GCA_031373015.1 Saprospiraceae bacterium | reverse complement strand
AGGTAGCTGCTTAGCCCCCGACTGAAGTTCGGGGGTTACAAGATGATAGATGTTAAGCGTGGTGGCCGCTCAACGGTAGGAATATCGGCGGCGAAATAAAATATTTTGTGTTTTTATTTTGAAAGCAAAACAAGGTGTTTTAAATTTGCTCCTCATTTATCTTTTACCCAATCTCATAATGGAAAAAGAATCGCCGCAATTCAATGATATCTTGTTGTACACCACCGCTGATGGTATCGTACGAGTTGATGTACTATACGAAGATGAGAGTTTCTGGCTCAGCCAAAAGAAAATGGCTGAGTTGTTTGGGGTGGAAGTGAACACCATCAATTACCACCTCAAAGAGATCTTCAAAAGCACTGAATTGGAGGAAATTTCAGTTATTCGAAATTTTCGAATAACTGCCGCCGACGGCAAAAATTACAATACCCAATTCTATAATCTGGACGCAATCATTGCAGTTGGATACCGGGTGAATAGCCATCGAGCAACGCAATTCCGTATCTGGGCTACCCAAACCCTGAAGGAGTTTATCCTCAAAGGATTTGTGCTGGACGACGAGCGCTTAAAACAAGGCAAGCGTTTCGGCAGAGACTATTTTGAGGAATTGCTTGAACGCATCCGCGAAATCCGGGCGAGCGAGCGCCGGTTTTATCAAAAAATCACTGACATATATGCTGCTTGTAGTATTGATTATGACCCTAAATCAGCGCTGACCCAGACCTTTTACAAAACGGTGCAAAACAAACTTGAATGGGCGATTTCTGGCAAAACTGCTGCTGAGATCATCGCAGCCCGGGCAAGTTCAGAAAAACCCAATATGGGGCTGACCACTTGGAAAAATGCTCCGTCCGGCAAAGTGCTGAAAAGCGATGTGTCGGTAGCTAAAAACTACCTTGATGAGCCTGAAATAAAAGAACTAAACCGAATCGTCAGCATGTATCTCGACTATGCCGAAAATCAGGCAGCCCGCCAAAAACCAATGAAAATGACTGACTGGATAGATAAATTAGACGCATTTTTGAAATTTAACGAATACGAGGTGTTGCAAAATGCTGGAACTGTGTCGGCTGAAGTTGCAAAAAGTTTGGCGGAGCATGAATATGAGAAATTTCGAATTACACAAGATCGGAAATACGAATCCGATTTTGATATGGAGATCAAGCGTTTAGTGCCACCGAAATAAGGCCTTTTTAATGGAAATTCATTGGATTTTAAAATCAAAACAAAGTGTTTTAAATTTGCTCTTCGTTTTTCTTTAATCTAAGCACCTATGAAAAAAGAACTTACAAGCGCCACTACCAGCGGCCAAGACGTGGCAGAACATTTCGTGGCTATCCACGAAATGATCACAATCAGAAAAGGAGGGGGGATTTGTGGAGAAGGCGCGGAAAGGGTATCGCTATAAAAAACGAAACCCGATAGTTTGAGTTACCTCAGGGACTACCTGGAATAAGTTGACACAAAGATAAGCAATTATGTACCATATTAATCGAGTTTGTACCGACATTGACAATCTTTAAACGGGCACGAGAAGCAAAACTAAAATCAGAAGAAAATGGCAAATGCATCGCAGCTCATCATTTACCAAACCGAGACTGGCGAAACCAAATTGGAGGTTCGTCTGGAAAACGAAACCGTTTGGCTCACCCAAAAACTCATGGCGGAGTTGTTTCAAACAACCCCCCAAAACATCACTATTCATCTCAAAAACATCTTTGAAGAGGGTGAATTAGAGGAAGCGGCAACTTGTAAGGATTTCTTACAAGTTGGAAAAGAAGGCGAGCGCATGGTGGGGCGGAGTCAAAAATTTTACAACCTGGATGCCATCATTTCTGTTGGCTACCGGATAAAATCTGCCATCGCCACCCGTTTTCGCCAATGGGCTACGAAGCACATTAAAGAATACATTGTCAAAGGCTTTGTGCTCGATGATGAACGGCTCAAAAACCCGAACCTGCCGTTTGATTATTTTGAAGAATTGCTCAAACGCATTCAGGACATTCGAACTTCGGAAAGGCGTTTCTATCAAAAAATTACCGACATCTACGCCACGAGCACAGATTACGACCCGACTTTGGAGACTAGCATCCTGTTTTTCCAGACCGTCCAGAACAAAATGCACTGGGCAATTACCGGCAAAACTGCCGCCGAAATTATTGCCGGGCGGGCCGACAGCAGCAAACCAAACATGGGCTTGACCAATTGGCGCGGTGCAAAACCCAGAAAACAGGATGTCAGTATCGCCAAAAATTATCTGGACGAACCCGAACTCGCCGCCCTAAGCAATCTGGTTGAACAATACCTGGTATTTGCCGAAGGCCAAGCCATGCGGCGGATTCCCATGTACATGAATGACTGGATTGAAAAACTGAACGGTTTCCTGACCTTGAACGATAGGGATATTTTGAACCATGCGGGAAAAATGTCGCACCAGTTGGCCCTCGAACACGCTGAAAAAGAGTACGAAAAATACAAAATTGTGCAGGACAAATTTTTCGAAAGCGATTTTGACAAAGCCGTAAAAAAAGCACTCCGTCCTAAAACCGAAAACCCCACTGAGACCTGAAAGAGTCAGTTGTCCGCAAAAATCGGACAACTAAAAATGCTACCTGAATTTATCAAAATGCGGAAAACCGTCGAAAACGATGGATAACAATAGCCATCTTATCTCTGCCCATCTTGGCAACCTGGAAATATTGGAGCAGCCCAAAACTGCCTTTCTCTGCTCCCGCCAAGTCCCGGCAGATGCGGTGTTGAAATGCTACGATTGGGCCATTCAAATGCGGGAAGCAGGCCGTTGCGTTATCAGCGGTTTTCATAGCCCACTAGAGCAGGATGTGCTTCATTATCTCCTAAAAGGGAAACAACCCGTCATCATGGTGCTGGCACGGGGGCTGAAAAGAACCTGGGATCCGGATATTCAAAAAGCATTGGAAAAGGATAGGTTGCTTATCGTCACTCCTTTTAGCGAGGAGGTAAAACGTGCTTCAGTGGATACTGCAGCCGTCCGAAATGATTTGATGATCAATCTTGCCGATGAGGTCGTGGTGGGTTATGCCTCCCCGGAGGGCATGTTGGCCCGGCGATTGGGTATGGAGCGGGAAAAGCAAGTGAAATTTTTGGTTTGAGGCTTAGGTGTCTTGATTCTCAAAATACCCCGCCACTTTGTCCGCAATACTCACTAGCGGCATGACGGGCCATTTTTTTGATACTACCTCAACCACAACCCGCAGTTCTGCATCCCCGAATTCGTCAGGAAGCTTGTTCATCAGGGTCAGCACAGCGTTTTTAAAAGATGTATCTGGTTGAGTCGCCAACAGTTCAAGGAGTTGCCCATTAAGACGAATCCTCAGCAATAGCAATTTAGCCGCCTGGTCTTTTTCTGGCAGAATAGACTTTTCCTGATACTGATCAAGCAGTTCAAACAGGGCCTGTTCTTCAGGCGGCAAATCGCTTCGATTAGTGGCATCAATGCATTGGATATCCTTGATTGTCATAGTCTTGCAGTTAAAGTTTTGCGTTTGATTTTGATGGCGTCATAAACTTTGCCTGAAATATAGGGATACCAATCGTTTTCTTCCAAGCCCCAAACATAAAACTCGGGTTCAATCTCGTTCCAGCGTCTTTGAAAAACCAAGTTGTAGAGTTTCATACGCCGTATTTCACCTTGAATAAGGACTTCTCGTTCAGGATATTTTTCTGTAAAACCTCGAACGATGGTCGCAACTGTACCGATTACTTTCACAATGTCTTGGTTGTTTGAAGTCTCAGTGAATTGCAGTTTCCCATACTCAAAATCCGCCAGCCCCAAATTGTAAAGATTTTCCTCAACACGGGTAAACTGAACAACCTTTACAACGACCCGTTCGGGGCCAATGCTATTGAAAGTGAAAAACTTGTAAAAATTAAGCAGCCTTGAACGGGTAGATGTCTTCAAACATAAGGCGATGTCGAGGATTAAGTGGTACAAAAATACTGTTTCTGCTTCATTCCACAAGCTGCACATCGTTTTCTGCGGTTTCCGAAAAATAATTTGTCACCTTCCCCGCCGCCACCTTCCCAATCAACTTCTCCACCTCCTCTTTATCCGCCCCTCGCACACGCGCCAGCGACCCAAAGTGCGCCAGCAATTTCTCCGATGTCTTCTTCCCAATCCCGGGAATTTCCGTCAGTTCCGTTTTTAAAAAATTCTTGCTACGCTGGTTGCGGTGGAAAGTGATGCCAAAACGGTGCGCTTCGTCGCGGGCCTGCTGGATGAGTTTGAGCGATTCTGATTTTTTGTTGATATGCGCTGGCACCGGGTCGTCGGGGAAGTAGATTTCTTCGAGCCGCTTGGCAATGCCCACCACCGTCATTTGGCCCTCGAGCCCCAATGCGCGAATGCTTTTCATGGCCGCACTGAGTTGACCTTTTCCACCGTCTATGATAACCAGTTGCGGCAACCCAGCGCCCTCGCCGATGAGCCGCTGATAGCGGCGCAGCACCACTTCTTCCATACTGGCAAAGTCGTTGGGGCCTTCCACGGATTTTACGTTGAAATGGCGGTAATCGCGCTTGGAGGGTTTTGCGTTTTTGAACACGACGCAACTTGATACGGGGTTGGTTCCCTGCAAGTTGGAGTTGTCGAAGCACTCGATCCAAAGCGGTGCGGCCTCCATGTGCAGGTCGGCTTGCAGGGTGCGGAGGATGCGTTCGGCGCTGGTCTGTTTGCCCGTGGCGTTCATCGCCTGCTTTTTCTTTTGGAGCAAGTGGTACTGCACGTTTTTCTCGGAGAGTTCGAGGAGTTTTTTCTTGTCGCCGATTTTGGGGACCGTAATGATCAGATCGCTTTCGGGTAATACAACGTCAAAAGGAACGATGAGTTCCTTCGTGATGCTGTTGAATCGCTCGCGCATGTTCTGAATGGCCAAAGCTAGCATCATCTCCCGGTCTTCGTCCAGGTTCTTTGTCAGCGTGAGGGTGTAGGTATGGATAATGGCCCCGTTCACGACTTTGAGATAATTTACAAATGCCTCTTTCTCGTCGTCGGCGATGGCAAATACGTCCACGTCGTGGATGTTGGGATTTACCACGGTGCTTTTGCCTTGGTAATCTTCAAAAAGCGCGAGTTTTTCTTTCAAAGCCTGTGCCTGTTCGAATCTCATCTCCTCCGCTGCCCGCGCCATTTCTTCTTTCAAATGGTTTTTCACAGCGGCAAAATTGCCTTTCAGGATATTCTTGATCTGCTCGATTTTTCGGTTGTACGATTCTTCCGATTCGAGTGCAACGCAAGGAGCAGCGCAGTTTTTGATATGGTATTCGAGACAGGGCTTGAACTTGTTTTTGGCAATATTTTCTACCGAAAGGTTTAACTGGCAAGTGCGGAGTTGAAATAGTTTTCGGATGAGTTCGGCAATTTGCTCTACCCGGAATTTCTGCAAATAAGGCCCAAAATAAATGGAACCGTCTTTGAACGACTTGCGCGTAAGGAACACCCTCGGAAACCGCTCCTGCTTGATACAGATATAAATAAGCGGCGATTTCTCATCTTTCAGCATCACGTTGTAGCGCGGCTGATGCTTTTTAATCAGGGTGTTCTCTAGCAAGAGCGCATCGTGCTCCGTTTCCACGATCATAAACTCAATGTGGTGGGCATGGCGTATGAGCACCTTCGTCTTGGCAAGCTGGTATTTTTTCTCCCCGAAGTAGGAGGCAAGGCGATTGCGCAGGTTTTTGGCCTTGCCGACATAGAGGATCGTGCCTTCAACGTCCACATATCTGTAGATGCCGGGGTCGGTGGGGATGCTAGGGGCGAAGGCTTTGAAATCGTCGTTGGTCATGGCGAAAGTGGTCAAAGTGCGGGCGAAAGTTAGGCAACCGCAATTTGAAAAGAACTGCCTATTTTTGTCCATAAATAATCAGCCATGACCGCAACTGCCGCACAGACACAACTTGCCCGCACTCCTACCGTCACCACGCCGACATCCCCTCTTGAGGCCGTGCCGAAATCTCTCCGCCCAATCACTTGGCGCGAATTCCAGCGACGTTTTTTAGAACGCGAAGACAAGTTCAAGTATGAATGGGCGCACGGTGTGGTCGTCAAAACCCCCCGCAGCATGAATCAATATCAACAGTTTATCTGGTTCAACCTCAAGAATTTTCTCGAATCGCTCAAACAAAAAAACACCAGGTTGGGCGAGTTTATACCTGAAGTGGACAGTTTCTTCGGCCTCAACCACCGGCGCCCCGATATCGCTTACTTTTCCCCACAGCAGATCCCGTTGATGCGTGAAACCAACCAAGAACCGCAATTCGTGGCAGAAATCATCTCCAACAGCGACCAACTCAATGCCGCACATGAAAAGTTGGAAGACTACCGGGCCGTAAGCATCCCTGTGGTTTGGCACATCTTTCCCAAACTCAAACAAGTCCATGTTTATCGTGGGAAAAACATGACCATTTGCATCGGTGACGACCCTTGTTCCGCAGAGCCGGTGATAGAGGGTTTTGTGCTGCCCGCAGAAGATGTTTTCAAATAAGCAAGGAGTATTTGAAATCGCAGATGGTCAAAGTCTGTGGCACAAAAATAGCCTCCCTATTTGTACCCCAAAGCTTATTCACAGGTTTACCCCTGCTTTCCCCGAATTTTTTTTCGCCATTCTCCCATCCTTTCCTGCCCATTCCGAAGGCTTTTTCGCCAAAGTGTGCCCAAAACCTGCTTTTTGGCACATGGCATACCTATTGCCTAATTGGAAGGGTCATGACTTAGTTTTTTTCACCCAATTGTTTCACCATCTAAATTTTCAGTTATGCACAACATGGATCGAATCATGAACGAAGAGTCCAGTGGCGAATACGGCTTCCTCCATGAGGGCGAGCTGGGCTACGAGGGCGAATGGGAATGGGAAGGCGAAGGCGAAGGCGAATACGCCCACGAGGGCGAGTGGGAGGGCGAGGGCGAATACGCCCACCAGGGCGAGTGGGAGGGCGAGGGCGAATACGCCCACGAAGGCGAGTGGGAGTGGGAGGGCGAAGGTGAGTATGGTCATGAAATACTCGGCGAACAGCTTGAGTACGAATTGGCCGCCGAACTTCTCAATGTAACCAACGAACAAGAACTTGAGCAGTTTCTTGGCAAACTCATCAGCAAAGTGGGCCGGTTTGCCAAATCCAATCTGGGCCGCAAGCTGATCGGCGGCCTCAAGTCGGTGGCAAAAATTGGCCTGCCCATCCTCGGCAAAGTGGCCGGAGGCTTTTTCGGAGGCCCCGCTGGTGCTATGCTCGGCAGCAAACTCGGCAGCATGGCCACGAAACTCTTTGAAATTCAGTCCGAAGGCATGAGCAACGAAGACCTCGAATTCGAGGTAGCACGCCGCTTTGTGCGTCTCTCCGCAGAGGCATCAAAAAATGTCGCCGCAAACGCCAATCGCCCTGCTCCGCCAAAAGCCATCGTGGCCGACGCGATCAAAAAGGCCGCATCCATACACGCTCCCGGCTTGCTCAGCCCCGCCACAGGTGGCAGCGGCTATGGTGGTGGCACTTCTTCCCCATCCGGTATGACCGGCGCCCAGTCGGGCAATTGGGAACGCAAAAATGGGCAAATAGTGCTCTACGGCGTTTGAACCCACAAATCCACTGATCGTGAACGCGCCATCCCGCTTCGCGTGACCCTTTCTTTTCACACTAAAAAATTTTCTACCAATGAATTACGAGTATCAAGAAACATTCGAGTACAGCCCCGAAATGGAGGGTGAATTCTCGCATGAAATGAATGAATACGAACTGGCCCACGAACTCCTCGGCGTTCAGAACGAACAAGAAATGGAGTACTTTCTTGGCAATTTGCTAAAAAGCGCTTGGAGCGGGGCAAAAACACTCTACAACTCGCCGCTTGGCCAACAACTCAAAGGGCAAGCGATCTCTGGTCTCAAGTCGCTGGGCCGGCAAGTGCTGCCAGGCTTGGGCAGCAGTTTGGGAGGGCGATTTCTGGGCGACCGGGGCGCGCGTTGGGGCGGCCAATTGGGCAATATGGCCGTGCGCGGCCTGGGCTTGGAATTCGAAGGGGCCTCGCCTGATGAACGCCGGGTGGAAGGTTCCCGCCGCATCATTCGCATTGCTCGGGAATCTGGTCGCCGCATTGCAGCGTATGCAAAGAGTGGAAAGCCAATATCTGCACGGGTCGTGCGCCAGATCATTCTGCGCGTGGCACGCCGTTGGTTCCCCTCACTGCCTATGCCCGGCGGCGGCACAGGCATGGGAAACAGCTTTTCTCAAAGCAGCGGGGGTTCTTCTAACACAGGCGGCCAAAATCGAGGAACATGGGTGCGGCAAGGCAACCGAATCATCCTGCAGGGGGCTTAGCCTCTCTGGATGGCCGCCCGTTCCTGATAGCCGAAGCCGAAGCATTGCTCACGCGTTTGCAGCAAGTTCAGCCTTTCGAGTGGACCATGCCTATGGTAACAGCAGCCTCCACCTCGAGGGAAGCGATGAAAGGCATACACCTGCTTATCAAAAATGGGCGAATCGAATTGCGTGAAAAAGTGCAACAGTTCATTCAGATATTGCACAGCGACCAAACGATGCCCCTCCACAAATGCCAGTCCGCTTACAGTATCCTCAAGCTCCAGTTCAATGCACTGCTCGACCAGTTTGACATTTTTGCAGATGTCGTCAACCAGCGCAGTGAACACGATACCGGGGTTTGGATCGCAGGGCTTGACGTTTTCGCACAAGATGCTTTGCGAATCGAAGGCAACTTTTACAAGGCCCCCGCCTTGGTCTGTTACCTCGACCGTGGGCACGGAGCCGCCATCAGAAGGGCGCGAACGCGCCTTCCGGGTGGCAAGGAGAACCCCGTTGCTGTGGTCAGAATACCCCGCGAACGGATGGTGGGAAGCGGTATCGGCTCATCGCTCGTACACGAAGTAGGACATCAGGGAGCGGCTTTGTTAGGGCTGATACCCGCGATCAAGCCACTCTTAGTAGCCAAAGCCCAGACCGAGCCCGCCCATGCAACGGCTTGGAAACTCTTTGACCTATGGATTTCGGAGATACTTTCCGATGTGTGGGGCGTGGCTACGCTGGGCATCAGCGCCACCACTGGCTTGATGAGTGTAGTAAGCCTGCCCGCATACTTCGTGTTCCGGATGCCCGACAACGACCCACACCCTTTCCCTTGGATCCGGGTGAAAATCAGCCTAGCCTTTGGGCGGGTCTTGTATCCCGACCCACAGTGGGACGCCTTGGAAAAATTGTGGGAAAAGATGTACCCGACGAATGGGCTTCGACCCGAACAGACTGCACTACAGAAAACATTGAGCGAAGCATTGCCGCACTTTGTTCAGTTGGTGCTCGAACACCGACCTTCCTCGCTAGGAGGCAGGGAGTTCTGGGAAGTGTTCCCAACGGAGGAGCGGCAGCCCGAGCACTTGCGCTTGCTGTTTCGCTCTTGGCAGGGTCGCCTTGAACCTATTTACACGACCCGACCAGGACTGGTCTTTGCGGCCATAGGGCAGGCGCGTGCCGACCGGGCGATAACACCCTTTGAGGAAAACCGTCTGCTGACGCAAACCTTGCGGCAATGGGCGCTGATGAAATCTTAATTCAATTCATTTTTTTAAACTGATCGTTCATGAGTACTTTCAATAATGACCCGTTCAGCCTGAAATTCAAGCGAACGTGGGATTCGAATGACCTTGAAAGGCTTCAAGTGACAGCCCCAAACGACAAGTCGGTCGCGCAGCAAGTTGTAACGAGCATCATCCAAGGCAACCTTTTCCGAGAGGTGGAGTTTGATTTTTTGGTGTCGTCCCTCAACTTTAGTGTAAACCAAGGTGTGCTGATTGCCGACACGCCGTTTACGGCAGATTTGACTTTCGATGCTGGATTTCAAGGAGCCATCAAATTGGCAGCAACGCAATCGTTGCCTGCACAAACCTTTAACCTTATTGAATGGGATAAAGAGCTGAAAAGGATGTGGGCAGATGCCAAGCAACAAGGCCCGCAAATTAGCGGCAAACCTGACCCCGAGTTTGTAAAATCGCTCCGCACGGTGTTGCCTGCCAACGTGCGCGAAATGTTCGAGGGTTTTGTGTTTCGGGGTTGGGCGACGACTGGCTCCGGCTCTACCGCAACATTTACCCCCAACTTGTTGGTGCAGTTTACCGAATTCATTGAGGTTCCTGATCCTAGTGCCTCGCCTGCCAGCTTTGATGGCAAGTTGGCAAGCTGCCTAGCAAGCAAAAAAAGCATTGACCTGAAGGAATGGCAAATAGCGATTAAGCTTGTGCAAGACCCATTGGAGCAGAAGGCTAATGACGGAGAGTTCGAAGACGGCTTGTATTACCCATCTCTCCAATTTCCAGCCACCGGTTTCCTCTCGCTGGTAAAAGGCGACGAGGACGAGGAGTTTGATTTTGGCAACGACGCCATCGGCATTTCGCACGAAGTGTTGATTCTGCCACCAGCAGACGCTAATAATCCCGCAGATGCGAGCGACAACGTCGCCAACGCCATCGGCAAGGTGGCCAACGAACTCTCGGAAACCATCCTCAACATCGGCACCGGCATCGCCCAAAACCTGGGAAACACCATCAAAACACAGTTGCAGCCCGTTGGCGCACCGTTCACCAACGACATGGCGCTGTGGGTGCTGATTAAAAAGGGTACAGACGAACTCTCCTTTGAGAATTTTTTCAACTACATGGAGACCGTTTTTTGCGGCCAAAACCTGTACAACGCCAACGGAAAAGTGTTGGAAAAAGCACAGAAACTCGACCTCCGTCGCTCCTTGCCGTTTATGAATGTGGATGCCTACCGAGCCGTGAAAGTAGCAACCGAAGCCTTTGTGATGGTCAACTGCATGGTGCAGAATAATTTCACTGATCAAGACATCAACGAGCTAAAAACCCGCGTCACACTGCAAGACGGGCTGCCCAACAAAGATCAGTTGAACGATTTTTTTAAAGGTTACAAGAAAAAAATCAACGGCGGAGAGGAAATCATCCCTTACCTCGCGGTCATTCAGCGCAAAGTTGCCAACGAAAAGATCAAGCACACGCCTTTTGAGGATGCCTTTGATTTCTACCTTGGAGATGGCGGCAAAAGCTCCGACACTTGCTATGGGATGATAGCCGACAAGCTTACCAACCCTTGCTTCTTGGAACTCATCTGGTCTTATTGGCACGAAGAGAGCATGATGGTTCAGGGCTTGAACGCCGTTTCGCGTCGTTTCCAGAACATCCGCGGCCCGGGCAATGTTGACCCGCTGGCGAACATGGAAATTGACCCGCTTCGCCCGCTCAACAACCTGATGTGGGGCTACATTCAGGACGACCAGCACCGGCTCACTGTACGCCGCCGCACCTATGAGTACGACCACCACTACGGGATATCGCTCAAAGGCGAGGCTGCCAAGAACCTGAGGTTTGCTGACAGTCGCTCGAAGTTTATTGAGGCGTTCCATACACTGCTCAACCTCGCCAGCCGATTCTACAAACAGTCTGACGACATGACGGTGCGCCCCGACGGATTCCCGATCCTCAACGGTTTGCGCGAAACGCACCTCATTCTGAGCGAAGGCGCGCACAACCAGTATGGTGATTTGCCTTCAACCGCTCGCGCGGAAATGCTGATGCAGCAGTGGATGCTGGCACGGCCAGAGTTCCAACAATTCTTGCCTTCACGCGAAATGGTGGCCTACCCCGAAGCATGGATGCCTCGAGTGGCTGCGCTCAACAATATGATGGGCTGGACGAACACCTCTGTGCTGCACTTCAACTATCTGGCGATTTTTGGCGAAAAAATCCTGCTTTCCATCCGTTTTGGCAACTGGGCAGACACCAGCACTTCGTCCAACGCAGCAGCCAACTGGGCCGCTTATTGGAGGCCTGAAATACAAGGCTACATCCACGCCTACCGCGCTGTCACAGGCGTTGACCTCAGCGCAGAAGGAGTGGCTGCAGGCCAGCGGGTTGATGCTCAACAGCCTTCGGTACACCTGCTCCGCAGATTGACCGAACAACAAAAAGGTACGAGAAAAGCAGCTTGACGCGATGAAGCAAAGTGTGGCACACCTACAATCAAATCATTGATTTTAAAAAAAACAACTTCAGGTGTGCCACATAAGCTTCGATTTCAGTTTCTCGCTTTACTTAGGCCTTGGGCACAGCAGCAGGGAACTCGATGGGTGGGCACAGCTCACCACGGGTTTCCCTGCTGCCTTCTCCGAACCAGGTTTGTCCACACAGGTAGGCAGCTCGGTTGCCCGGCTACAAGGCTTGGCCGACGGGGTAGCAGCACCTTCTTCGCTGCACTTGTTCTGGGACTGGTTTGGCAGGCTTGAGGCACATCGGGATGTAGTCTTTTTTGACGAACACCTTTATCAGGTCGGAAAATCGGGCGTGGAACGGGCAGCAGGGCGTGGGGTAAAAGTGGTCAAGTTTCGACACCAATGCCCCGGATCCCTCGAAAGCGCCATCGGCCAATTTCTCAAGAGCGGGCAACGCCCGGTGGTAGTGACCGATGGTTGGTGCCCTCTGTGTGGGAAACCCGCGCCCCTGCGCGATTATCTTGAAATCCTAGAAGCCTTCGAGGGTCTGCTGGTACTGGACGACACACAGGCCTTCGGTATTCTAGGTGAAACCCCCAGCAATGTGAACCCTTATGGTTGGGGCGGCGGCGGTTTGTTGCGCTACCTGAATTTACAAAGCAACCGAGTGTTGTGCATTTCTTCTTTGGCGAAGGCTTTTGGCGCACCGGTCGCGGTGTTAAGCGGTTCGATAAACGAGGTCAAGGTATTCCGGGAAAGGAGCGAAACCAGAATGTTTTCAAGTCCGCCTTCGATGGCCGATTTGCAGGCAGCCAACAATGCACTTCGTTTGAATTCTATTTCGGGGAATGCAGTGCGGGAGCGTTTGCTGGGCAATGTCCGCAGGTTCAAAAATGGCATGGCCCAACGGGGTTTTGAGACAAGGGGGGGCTTTTTCCCAGTGCAGTCTCTGGCACTTCCAAGGGAAATTCAAACGCGGGCTTTTCATGAAAGACTGACGCAAAAAGGTATCCGAACGGTGTTAGCCAGGGATCACGATGGTAAGCCGCGCGTTTGCTGGCTGCTGAATGCCCGGCAGTGCAAGGAAGATATCGAACGCGCAATTAAGGGAATCCAATTTTTTTGAAAATCAAGCAAAAATTCAACCATCATGCCAAGCATTCTCGACGAAATACTGGAAGTCAAAGCGAACAAGCTCGACGGTAGCGCCCACAAAAACGGCTGCGGCTGCGCGGCCTGTTCCGCCTCTGATGCGCATTGGCGCGTGCGGCGGCACCAACGGCTCTCGCCTTTTGTAAGTGTAAGCAAAGCGGTACGCCCCGGTGCTTGCAATTGCGCCCAATGCCGCGCCAAAGCAGAAGCAGACAACGAAATGGCGGGCCATGACTTTTGGCGAAAACGCAGGCAAATACGGCATGGATGGCCTGTGACGAATTGGGAAATGGAGGCTGAAACAGTTTTTCAGAAATCTACTTTCGGCAACACCCCGAACCCGGTACGAAATTTCACAGGTATGACTCCCTCAAGACTGCTCGACAGAAAGCCATTAAATTGGAGAAAAGTGGCCGTGGACAGAGGAGCCGGCTGGAAACTGCTGGACGAAAAAGGCAATGAGCGCATTCGGTACATGTTCCCCAACCCAAACTACAAACGTGGAGCGAACAGGATTTGGCGGCATATTGCAACGGGTTACTGGGTGGTGCGCGACGGTCAAGGCAATTACTTAGACAGCTATGGCAGAGTGGTCGCGCCCAACATCCCGTTTAGTCAGATGACTGAGGATCAAATGTTTAAACTCCACATCGTTTATTCTGGGGTGGACAATGAATTAGGCGAATTCGAGTGGCCTCTGGGGCAAACGCTATGAAACCTCCGCTCATCATTGACTGCCACTGCCACTACGGTCCCGGCGACGGGCTGGTGGGGCCTTGGGACACCCGCGCCGACCTGACGAATTTTATGCGCTGGTCAAAAGAAGCGGGCATCTCCAAGACCAATCTGTTCGCGGCATTCCACTCGGACTATGCTTGGGCCAATAGATATGTGGCAAAGCTGGTGAATCAGCACCCCGATCTGTTCTTTGGTTTTGCTTTTATCCACCCGGAGCGCGATGCGGGGCGTGTATTTGAAATGGTGCAGCGAGCCGTGCTGGAGTTCAATTTCTGCGGCATCAAAGTCCACCGGCACGATGCACGCATCACGCGGGAGATATGCGAGGCGGCGCGGGCGTTCCGGGTGCCTGTGCTGTATGACCCCACGGGCGAAGTTTCTACGGTGGAATTGGTGGCGGGAGAATACCCCGACGTGAATTTCATCATCCCGCACCTCGGCAGTTTTGCCGACGACTGGAAAGCGCAGATGAACCTCATCCCGATGATGGAGCGCCACGCCAACGTGTTCGCCGACACCTCGGGCATCCGCCGCTTCGACATCCTGGAAATGGCCGTGCGGCGGGCAGGAGCGCACAAAATGCTGTTTGGGTCTGACGGGCCCTGGCTGCACCCGGGGGTGGAGTTGGAGAAAGTGTATGCGTTAAAACTGCCTGAAAGAGAGGAAGGCTTGGTGTTGAGTGGGAATTTTTTGAGGCTGACTTCAATGGTGCGCCGCCAGCCTATAGGACGGCCACAAAATTTTCAACCTATTTCCCCCTCCTATCAGCGGGTTGCTGACGACCCGTGGCTGCGGGAAGGGGTGGGGATTTGAAACCTTATTTATTCATTACTGGCCGTTGGCGGCTGGGTAAAATTTTTTTGACAATGAGAACTTTACTCGATGAGATTTTAGGATCACCTTCTGCAATACTAGGCGAAGTCCTCGACGGCAAGGACGACCGAAAGCCTGTTACTTATTTTGCCCCATGGCGATATATCTGCCAGATCAGGTCTTCAACGGGTATGGGCACTGGCACTCTAATTGGGCCACGAACCGTGCTGACTGCTGCTCATGTGGTCTGGGATATTGCAAGGAAAGGCCCAAAATCGGAATTGACTGTACGTCA
>JANMME010000927.1:0-8441 GCA_031373015.1 Saprospiraceae bacterium | reverse complement strand
CGTTCGATGCGGGCATCAATTTGTGCCTCTACCTCCTCGTCCTTCACTTCAACAGAGTCGAGTTTGGCCTGATTCACCAGAAGTTTTTGCACAATGAGGTTTTGAAGAATCACACATTGGTATTCTGCTGGCAATTCAGGTTGGTCCTTTTTTGCAAAACCGTATTGTTCTTGTACTTCGCTCAACAATATGATCTCGCCCCCAACAGTGGCCACAACCCGGTCTATCACCGCTTTGTCGTTTTGGGCAAACAGCCCTAATGGGAGAAGAAATACTAAAATGAATCGGATGATATTTTTCATTGAAAATCTTTGTTGGACTTCGGATATTGGACTTTGGATATTGGACTTTGGACGCTGGGCTTGACAGTCAATTACTGTCATATTCAAAGCCCGACACCCATTTATTGCATGATCTTTATATTCTCGCGCCGCAGTTCTTTTTGGTACAAATCCTCCTTCCAGCGTTCTAGTAGTTCCTGTTTACGTTTGTGAAGGATAATTTTCAGGGCCTGGTCTTTTGCGTAGTCAAAGGGCGCGGTTGTTTTTCCTTGAACCGCTTCAATCACACGGTAATAATATCGAAAGTCGCCATCGGAAAGCGTGCCATCCCTACGTGATCCAGCGTTTTCAGAAGTTAGGGTTCCTTTTGGCAACAATGCTGCTACCTCTTGAAGGGTGTACCATTTTTCTGGTTCGAGCAAAGCCAAAGCGGCCCATTGCTTTGCGTAGGCACGAAGTTTGGCTTCGTCTGCTGGGTTTCGGCTGTACCAAAGTTTGTTGATTTCGTTTTGAGGCGCTTGTGGCAAGAGTTTGATTAACAAACACTTCAAGATGGTGCTTTCGAGTTGGAACTGGTCTTTGTTGTTTTCGTAGTAAGCCCTCAACTCGTCGTCTGTAACGGTGCTGTCAAGCTTTTCTGCAATAAGTTTTTCTTCAAAATTGAAACGGACGAGACTGGCTCTGTAGCTTCGAACAAGTTCGTCAATGTTTAGATCTTTTGGAATGTTTCGTTCAGCCTCATACATCATCAATTGTTCGCGCAACCAGCGTTGCGTATAAGCCGCTACTAGCAGAGAACTGTCAGCCGCAACAGTACCCCCAGGCACAACACCTTCTAAATCAGAAAGATACAGGTTGCGGTCGTAAACCCTTGCCAGCAGCTTGTCTTCTTTTTCCCCTCCATCTTTTTTGCTACACTGCCAGGAAAGGACACCGAGAAGGAGTACAAGGAAACCCGCGATAGCCTTCCAACCCTTAATGCCTTGGCAGGCGGGGGCGAAAGCAGGTAAAAACAGTTTGTTCATGGTCAATGTCTGCCAAAAGGCGGGCAAAGGTAGGCTAATTGGCCATAAAATTCAGTAGTTGAAAGTGGTAAGTAACAAGTTAAAAGTTGAGGCTAGTTCTAAGGGAAAACTTGCTACTTTTAATTCACTACTTTTAACTTGTTTAAAGGCTAGCCATAACCCCTGCCTGCAAGGAAAAGGTGCTGAGTCTGGCTGAGCTAGGGCCCAGGCCGCCGCCGAGGGATTGGCGGAAAACAGGCTCTACAAATGCAGTGTAACGTTTGCCCAGCGGTTGTTCTACCCGGAGGCCGAGATCAGCAGTAGTGTATGCATTGTGCGAGAGGCCTCCGTTTTCCAATGCCCCCTTGCCGTTAGGTAAAGGCATTAATGACAGTGATGGTTGGTTTGGGTCTAACGGGGCGGGTGGGTAATGTGAAGTTTTATAGCCATAGTTTTTACTCGTCGCAAAATTTGCTGTCAGACCCGCCACTGCATGAGCGGTAGCCTTGCCCAACTTGGCAATGCGCCGGGTTGTTTTTATAGGCAGAGAGAATACATCGGCGTCAACATTTTCTATATTGAAGAGGGAGACACCATTGAGATCGTTCTGATAGGCAACGTTTTTAATTTTCGGTTGGTAATTCTTCTGAGAATACTGTAATCCGGCTTCAAGCCCCCATTTACCTTTCCGATAACCCACAGTGAAACCGCCCCCGTATCCAGTTTTTTTGTCAGAATATTCGCCTTCACGCAGGTAATTTACATCCAATGAGCTAAAAGATGAAGCGTACAAACAAGAAGCCCGACTGAGTTTTGGCGTCTCGATGCCAGGGATTGAAAGCATGGAACTGGCGAACAAAACAGGCGTCAAGGAGCGCGTGGGCAATAATGGGCCTACTGGGAATTTTACCGTACCAGATTGGCTGTAAAAAATGGCAGGATCTAACACCGATGAATTGTTAGCAATTGCATGGGGAGTATTGGCCTCAGCATTTACGCCATTATTTTCAACATCTTGCGTTAAGGAAGCGGCCACGTTTTGCACGAAAGCCACCACCTGGTCTGCCAGGCTTTTATTTGCGTCTGTGGCAACATTTTGATCGGCATGAGCAGCTCCAAAATGGTGCTTTTTAGCAGTGGATGGGCGCGATGTTGCGATTGGTTCGCGAACTTCTTTTTTAACTGGAACTGGATTCGTGACGGATTCAACGACCGTGAAAAAACTTTTCAAATTGAGGAGCAACAACAAAAATATAGCTACCTCAGCAAGTTTGGTCATGCGAAGCCGGCGAACTCGTGTGAGGCTTTCCATCCGGTTAGCAAGTGCAAACCAGGTGTCTGCCTCATAGGTCGTTTCAATCCGCTCCAAAGCCGGGCGAAGCACCTTGTCCACAGCATCTGGTGCGGGCAAGGCATCCAGGCGGTTTCCGAGTGCTGCCCAGGTGCTTGGGTCGAATGGCACCTCGATATTTTCGAGTGCCGATTTAAGTGCCGAGTCGAATTTATGCAAGTCCATTTTTATAGTTCATAACGCCAAAGTTTACTTGGCATTGGAAGGTACATTGCAAAACAACGTACCATTAATAATTTGTCAATTTTTGCCTCGAATCATTTCAAATTCCATCCGCCTCAAGGCGAAAATCTCTTGAAGTTTCAAACGCGCCTTCACAAGGTTGCTTCTCGAAGTGCTTTCTGTAATGTCGAGTGCCTCGCCAATTTCCTTGTGCGAATAGCCTTCAACCACATACAGGTTAAAAACGGCACGATAAGCGGGCGAAAGTTGCTGTACGGAATCGAGAATTTCGCGTTCTGTCAAGTTACTCAGCACATCTGGGTCGTCAGTCGAAATTGAATGAATCGAATCAATGTCTTCTGTGCGGCGGCGTGCATTTCGGCGATAATAGTCAATGCAGGTATTTACCACAATGGTCCGAATCCAGGCCCCCAAAGAGGTTCCAGGCTTGTAACGGGCAATGTTTTGGAAAATCTTGATAAATGCCTCGTGAAGCAGGTCAAGCGCTTCATCGCGCGAGCCGGCATAGCGCATGCAGATACCCATCATGCGGCCATAATGTTCTTCATAAACTTGTTGCTGCGCCCAGCGCTCTTGGCGGGTCAGGGCCTCTACAAAGTCGCGTTCAGCACGTTCCAAATTAAGGGCAATATCCATGGTGTTGATTCTCGTTGGAGGGTGAGAAAGGCTCGTCCGGCGCACGTTTTACCCTCTTATGTGCCGAAACGCTTGGCATTAATTCGATGAATCCATATCGAAATGAACTTAATTGCCAAGCGATTCGGCACATAAAACGGCAGTACGGACCCGAACGCTGCTTGGCTTGGCGTAAAAGATTGCTGGAAGGTTGGACTCGAACAAAAATCATAAGCCCGGAGGAATTTGGCATCTGATTATCACGCATTTTTTGTTTTAAAATCAAGTGTGTTTCCGGGTTAAAATCAATGTATTTCAATGATTTAAGTAGAAAACAAAAAATTATCTCAAAAAAATGTTTTAAATAAATACTTTAATAAACAAATTGTTTCTATTTTTGCTCACCGAAACAATGAGAGGTGAGCAAAACTCGGAGGCTCGCCCAACTTTTTCTACCATCACAAAATAAACTAATCGCCGCCATGGGAAAGAACAAATGGTACTTCGAGACCGAAAACAGCACCAAACAGCCAGGAAGTGCCAGCTCAAACTCGGGCCAAACCCGTTCTAAAAAGGTCAGTTACATGCCCAGCACCTATGTCTCAGAATCGCCGGAAAACATGCCATTGCCAAAGCTGATGCGCTTGGTTTGGTTGCGATTGCGTCGAAGTTGGGTTGCATTTCGCTTTCAGGCCAACCGTTGGTCTTTCGGGATATTCAAACGGAAAACTTTGGTACAACTGTGCATTCTTGGTGGCACTGGATTTTTATTGCTCGGGCCAGATGGCGAATCTGGGTTGCTGACAAGTGGCCATTCACCTGTTTCCAATTGGGCTCGTGAAACGAACCTCGATGTCGGGAGTGAAGAAAAACCTACGAGGAAGGTCAAATCGCCGCGAAGTAAAAATGAAGCTTCCCCTGTAGCTGCTGATGAACTCTTGCGGGAACAATCAATTGATTACATCGAAAGGTATAGCAAAATAGCCGTTGTTGAGATGCAGCAATTTGGCATTCCAGCCAGCATAAGTCTAGCGCAGGGTTTAATTGAAAGCCGGGCGGGCACAAGCAAATTAGCCGTGTCGAATAACAACCATTTTGGCATGAAATGCTTCTCTAAGCACTGTAAAAAAGGGCATTGTTCTAATTTTACAGATGATACGCACAAAGATTTTTTTAGAAAATTCCCAAATGCTTGGGAAAGTTGGCGGGCACACAGCCAATTGTTGGCATCTGGAAGGTATTCCAAACTCAAGCGACATGGCCGTGATTACCGGGCCTGGGCTTCTGGGCTAAAGTCTGTAGGATATGCCACAGACCGGACATACGCGGAGAAACTAATCGGGATAATTGAGCGCTATGATTTGCACAAATACGACAGATAGCGTGTGTAGAAGTGACACTTTTTTAAAAAAGTGACACTTCTCTCCACTCAACCTTGCACATAAACCACCCATTTTTCGTCAAAAAATGCCTCCCGGAAATAATTGCGGATTGGGAAAACCTCGGTGTACTCTTTCCCTCTGCCCGGAAGTTCGCGGATTTCAGCAGCAATGTCTCCTCCTTTTAATGCCAAAATGCCATTTGGCAATATGTGACCATGTTTTTTCTTCAAAAATTTTTGACTCCAAACCAGGAGTCTATCAAGGCTGGCCACTCCTCTGGAAAGAACGAAATCGAACTGGCCATTCAACTTTATCTCCTCGGCGCGGCCATGTATGGCCGTCACGTTTTCGAGCCCAAGTGCGTCAGCTACCTCCTGCACCACGCGGATCTTCTTTCCTGTTCCGTCTACCAACACGAATTGGGATTCGGGAAAGAGGATGGCCAAGGGAATACCCGGGAATCCTCCTCCAGTGCCGAGATCTAATAACATGGAATCTGGTTTAAACTGAATGACCTTGGCAATTGCAAGTGAATGCAGCACATGTCGTTCGGCCAGATTTTCAATGTCTTGGCGCGATACGACGTTTATTTTCTCGTTCCACTCACGATACAGCGGCTCAAGGTGGTCAAACTGAGCCTTTTGCTCAGCTGTTAAATCAGGAAAGTATTTTGCGATTGTATCTCTCATTCGGCGAGTTCCTCGAGTATTTTTTCTGCTTGTACACGGCGTTCTGGTATTTCCGTATTCGAAAGGGCTCGCTCCATTGCTCTTCGGGCGATATCTTTTTCAGCAGGGTCATTTGCGGCCATTTTGACGTAAGCCAAGGCCATGTACCAGTAAATATCTTCCCCAAAACGTTCTAAATCCTCAATTTTGGAAATGCATTCTAAGGTAAGTTCCGGCCTGTCCATCTCAAGGCCAACAATGGCCAGATAAAACAGCGCATCAGATTGGCAACTCATCATTGAGTCTTCCATCATTCCCACTAAAGCTGAAGCTGCTTCGCGCCATTCCCGCTTTTTGTAATGGGCATCGGCTTGGCTGAATGCTATGGTACAATGTTCCGGCTTCATCGGAGCAACACTATCATTCGCGTACCGTGCAGCCATGTCATCAAGAATGCTGGCAGGTGGTTGGAAGTTGTTATCGTACACTTCCGCTGGGGTACGGTCGCGCGTAAGCCAAGTGAAGGCGGCATATCCTAATGTCAGTAACACAAATCCGGCGAATGCGTATCGAATGGTTTTGTTCTCGCCAGAGGCAGGTACTTGGCTGGAATAAAGGCGGCGTTCCAGTGCTTCACAGGCAGACCAAGTTTGGTGGAAATGTGTATCTGTTAGGGGCGTCACCACCCAATTAGGTAAGGCTTGCTCCCAATCCTGACCGTTTTCCTTA
Organism: Saprospiraceae bacterium; assembly: GCA_031373015.1. Taxonomy (GTDB): domain Bacteria; phylum Bacteroidota; class Bacteroidia; order Chitinophagales; family Saprospiraceae; genus M3007. The sequence continues at coordinate 2,228 of JANMME010000927.1, read as the reverse complement.
AGTAAACTTTTATAACGTTCTATACTTGGCTTGAAGGAGCCTTCCTCTATAGAATGCGCCTCTGGGCCAACACTGCCTAAACTGTTGGCAAGACTCAGGATTTGGCGTTGGTCGTCCACGGAAAGTTTGGAGAATTGACGCTTGGCCTGAATTTGCATCCGGATATCCTGGAGTTCAGTCTGGTTTGGCAGGGCTGCTACTACTTCTAAATCCGCCTGTTCAGTTCCTTCAACCGAGGGCTGCGCCTGACCTTTTTCCTCCAGCCAATCGCGGTATTGTGCCAGCGCGAGGGTTTTCAAAAAAAGAAATATTGGCACGTCAGTTGGATAGTTGCCCAAATGTGCAAGCCTCGCAGCCTGAATGACTGCGACACGGAAAAACGTGTTCCCATCGGCATAACTGCCTCCAGCAGATTCGATGGCCCGTGCTATTGGCTGGCGGAACTCATTGTACAACGCATCCACCACGCTTGTATCAGAATCACGCAAGCCGTTGAGGTAGGTTTCGTTGGGGAAAATCGCGATTGGGTCGTTCATAGCGGGGCAAAGGTCGGAAGGAAAGGGGAATTAGGGGAGGAAATCTCACTGTACCCATTCTACAGTTTGAAGTCGAAGGACGGGTTTGCATTTTTGAATTACTTTTGCTTCCCAATCGCTAAACTGCCACCCATGAGCACTGCACTGAAAATATTTATCATTTTTGCTAGAGAGGACTGGCGCTATAAGAACAGAGGCTTTTGAGCGGTATTCTCGTGGTGAAGCGGTTATCATTCCAATCATCGCTGACGCGTGTCCTTGGTGGGATTCTCAATTTTTGAAAGGGTTTGAAGTATTACCTGACGATGCTAGGCCGATTGATGATTGGCCAACTAAGGCAAGGGCAATGACCTCGATTTATGAAGGAGTCAAGCGTTTGGTTTTGGTAAAGAATAGTCAGGCTAATGACCTCTTTAGAAGTCCTAAAGATGATAAAAATCAAAGTCGCAACTATAAAATCAATCTTGAAGAAGATAGAAAAAAAGATAGGCTTGAACCAATTAACAAGGCGCATGAGGAAAGACAAAAACGTGATGCTTTCCGTCTCTTTCGTAGGGGCGAAGATTCTACTGATTGGGAAGAGAAAATAGACCTATATTCAAAAGCAATCAAATTGAATGAAAGATATGATGAAGCCTTCTGTAAGAGGGGCTTAGCGAAAATTCAATTGAAGGAATATGAATCAGCAGTACAAGATTTTGATGAAACTGTCAAAATTAACCCGAACTATTTCGAAGCATACTTCAATAGAGGGTGGATAAAATTGATATCCAAACAGGTACAGGAAGCGATTACAGATTTTGACCATGCGATTCGGATTTATCCTCGTAGTGCTAACTACTTTTACCAAAGGGGATGTGCCAAATTAGAGTTGAATCATTTTATTGAATCAAAAAACGATTTTAATCAGGCTATTGATCTTAACTTGAATACTGCTAATGTTTACATTAACCGAGGTGTAGCAAATGAACGGTTGGAACTTTGGGATGAAGCTGAACTTGATTATCAAAAAGCTCTGGAGATTGACCCGAATAGTGAATACGCTAAAGACTATTTGAAAAATTTGAGGACAATAATGAAACATAATCTCTAATGCCTTCTCAGCAAACTAGGGAACATTCCCTTCCACCTTGGATTTTAAAAACTCATAGCCTTGGTATCGGTCAATTTTTACCTTAATTTTGTTTATAAATAAATGTCCAACAACATGACCGCCACACTAGAACATCGCAAACGCAGCATCCTCCTCTACCTCGCAGAGCTAGAAAACGAAGCTGTCCTTGTCCAAATCGAAAACCTCCTAAAACCTTCAGTTGACATTTGGGATGAACTCACCGAAAGTCAGGAAGCAACCATACGTTTGGGTGTAAAGCAGCTGGATGAGGGGAAGATGATTGATTATGATGACTTCATTACCAATTATCGTCAGACACGCTCATAAAAATCAGACTTTAAGGTTATTGCCTTATCGTCACACAAAAATCATTTCCCGAAGCCGCAGTTTCCTCCAAACTTTTCCTTAACTTTGTTTACCCCGAGTGTCAAGCTGAGCGCAGCGAAGCATCTGCTCAAGCAAATGTTGGATGGTTACCCACGGGCAGATGCTTCGCTACGCTCAGCATGACACTCGGGCTGGCTGGTATAGAGTGCTTTTTTCAGCCGCGAAAACCGTACTTCGCTTCACCCCACAAA
>JANMME010000872.1:0-9937 GCA_031373015.1 Saprospiraceae bacterium | reverse complement strand
GCCTGCCATTGCAATGATAGAGACCGTTAAGCCTGCAGCAGTTGCTGTGAGGGCGTGGTAGATACCGTTGGAAAGCACTTTTGGAGTCACCACCTGGGCATTGGCCATGTCTTGGAACGAGATGATAAGACCAACTACCGTACCCAAAAGGCCAATCATCGGGGCGATACCAGAGATGGATGCGAGCGTTGACAGGTTTTTTTCGAGTTTGAGGAGTTCGAGGTTGCCGACGTTTTCGATGGATTTATTGATGTCGTCCAGAGGTTTGCCGATGCGGTCCAAACCCTTTTCCACCATACGCGCCATGGGTGCGTCCACGCTTTGGCAGAGTGCTTTGGCTGCCTGCAGGTTGCCGCTCTCGACGCTGGCGCGGATGGAGTTCATAAAATTGTGATCTACCTGCCCGGCGCGGGTAAGGGTGAAGTACCTTTCGATAATGATGTAAACGGCTACGATTGAAAGAATGAAAAGGATGATCATCACCACCAGACCTGAAGTGCTGCTGGTCAGGATGATGTCCAAGATGCTTTGTGTTTCTTCTGGTCTGGTCGTTGTTGGCAAGGTGCCAGGGGCTTGAAGAAAGAAGAAGGCGCTCAGAAAGGCATTGAGTGTCATAAAGATAAAAGGTGCTGTTTATGTGGAAACCGATTGTTTTGGAATTTGGCTGGGAACGCCAAAAGTAGAGCGTTTTGTATCCGCGCAAGCAATTTCCTTAACATTTTTGCCTCAGAGCTACTTTTTTGCCATTCGAGCGACATTATTTTCACTCGCAGCCCTGTTTTCGGCGCGTATCTATGATGTATTGAATTTTGCCATCCTTGTCGGCCATATAGGTTTGGAGCACTATGGTGGGGGCCTTGAAAACCAATCAATGGCCAAGGCCCATCGTTCCAGAAAAAGATTTTTCCAAAAGTCGAACGCTGCCCACGGTTGTTCGGCCAAAATAGCCCGAATGTCTTTTTGAACCGCTGATTGACTGCTTTGATGCCGTGATTCACAGTAATGGTCTAAACGGGCTACCTTTGTGGCCAGTATGAAATCCTCTTTTGAACAACTTATCCAATCCGACACGCCCATTCTCATTGACTTCTGGGCTACCTGGTGCGGCCCATGCCGGGCCATGGCACCAGTGCTCGATGAACTGAAAGCAGAACTTGGCGAGCGGGTGCGCATCATCAAAATTGATGTGGACCAAAATATTGACCTCTCCGTGCAAATGAAAGTGATGGGGGTGCCCACCTTTATGCTTTACAAAAATGGTGAGTGCCTCTGGCATGATGCCGGCAGCTTCACCAAAACAGCCCTGAAAAAAAAGATTGAAGATGCTGAAAATCAATAGGATCTACTGCGGGGTCATAAGACCCACTCAGGGCGGTTTCGGGGTCATAAGGCCGGCGCAGGGCGGTTTACCCCTTGCTATCGGACTTATGCTTGTCATCGCCATCGCTTGCGGAAATGTCGAAACGCCCGCCTCGTCTGTTCCACGATTGGCTTCGTCTACCCCGCCTAACCCGGATTCTCTGCCAATGCCAGTGCCTGTGAGCAAGGAATATTTATTGGGGAAATTCGACCCTTCTAAGCACCCAGATTTCGTGTCGGTGGGCAAACCATACGCGGATAAGCCTGATATGATGCTGCGCAAAGAAGCGTTTGAGGCCTTCAAAAAAATGTGGGAAAGTGCTCAAAAAGCGGGCATCGCACTCAAAATAATTTCCTCCACCCGAAATTTTAACCAGCAGAAGAATATCTGGGAAGGCAAATGGAATCGTTTTGCAAAAGAAGCCCCCAAGCCCAAAGACCGCGCTTTGAAAATTTTGGAATACTCTTCGATGCCCGGTTCTTCGCGCCATCATTGGGGCACGGATATGGATCTAAACGACCTAAATAACTCCTCCTTCGAGAAAGGTGGTAAGCATGAAAAAGTGTACGAATGGCTCGCTGCGCATGCACACGAGTTTGGATTTTGCCAACCCTACACAGCAGGAAGACCGTATGGCTACCACGAAGAAAAATGGCACTGGACCTACACGCCGCTGAGCAAACCTTTTTTGGCGCAGTACAAAGCAAGCATCCAAGACGCTGATATTCAAGGGTTTTTAGGCTCAACCCTGGCAGGAGAAATTGGCGCAGTGGAACATTATGTGCTGGGCATTAACCAATCGTGTGCAGAGTAAGTTGAATCACGATTTTGGATTTACCATCCTACTTCCACAAAGTTCTTCGGCGTTTCGTAAAGCCGCACATGGAGGTCGAATTTTTCGGGCAAATGCCCTCGTAGGATACGCCAGATAACGAGACAAATGTTTTCGGCGGTGGGAATCAAGTCGCGAAATTCTTCGGTGTCGAGGTTCAAGTTTTTGTGGTCGAAACGCGCTTCAATTTCCTTTTTGATGAGATCCGCAAGCCAGCCCAAATCCACGACCATGCCCGTTTCTGGGTCAATTTCGCCCGTAACTCGCACTTCCATTTCATAGTTGTGCCCATGGAAATTGGGGCTGTTGCAAAGCCCGAATACGGCACGGTTTTTCTCGTCAGTCCAGGAAGGGTTGTGGAGGCGGTGGGCAGCGTTGAAATGGGCGCGACGCGTGGCGGAGACTTTCATGTGAGAATGTGAGAGACGTGAGAGGCGTGAGAGAATGTGAGAGACCGTGTTACAAACATACTACAAGCCCACAAGGTTTTGAGGCAACGCCGCGACCTTGTAAAACGTCCCTGCCACGGCATTATCTTGCCCATTGATTTGAATAATTATTTGTCAATCTGGAAGCATCTGCCATTGGCGCAGAGAACTTTCCGAAAGTTTAAAACTTTCGGAAAGTTGCTGGCGCTTTGCCTACTTCCCTGCGTCGCCAAAGCTCAATTCTCCAACCTTCGCGAACGGGTAGTGGACGCGCGTTTGCCGCTGCAAAGGCTTGATTCCCTTACCGTAGTCACGCCTTTGCTTTCTGTTTCGGATGTTTTTTCGGGACAAAAAATGGATGCGCGCTTTTTTTCTTTGGAGAATAATTGGCTTCGCACCGACACTGCCGCGCTACGTTCGGCATTCCCGGATTGCTCCAAAATACTGCTACGTTACCGTGTGCTGCCTTTCAACCTTGCTGCTAAAATCAGCCGATTGGACACTGCCGCCATCCGCCGCCGGATGAATGCCGACGCCATTGAATTCGACTACGAACCTTACCAGCCCACTAAACCCCTCTGGGAACAAAGTGGACTGTCTTCCTCGGGCGCCTACACACGCGGGCTATCTTTTGGCAACAGCCAGAACCTCGTTTTCAATTCCAATCTCAACCTTCAACTTAATGGCAAACTAGGCAACGATCTAGAACTCACCGCAGCCCTTTCCGACAATTCCATCCCGTTGCAACCCGACGGTACCACCCGCCAGCTCCAGGAATTCGACCGTATTTTTATCCAGTTGAAACGAAAAAACGCCACGCTCACAGCAGGCGATTTTGACCTGGCACGCCCCGACGGATATTTTTCCAATTATTTCAAAAGGCTTCAAGGGGCGATGGTGACCGTTGAAAGTTATAAGTTAAAAGTTCCACCCTCCTCCGCCCCTGCCCGCCGAGGCTCGGCAGGCGGGAAGGCTTCGGCGGGTAAAAGTTCCAAGTTAAAAGTTTCCAAGCCCCAGCCCAAGGACCAAACTTCGTCAAATATCCCAATATCCCAATATCCCAATATTACCCTCCGCGCCGCCGCCGCTATTTCCCGGGGCAAATTCGCCCGCCAAACCATACAGGGTCAGGAAGGAAACCAAGGGCCATACCGCCTGCAAGGTGCTGAGGGTGAGCGTTTCATCATTGTCTTGGCCGGAACGGAAAAAGTTTATGCCGACGGCCAATTGCTTCGTCGTGGACAAGAGGACGATTACACCGTGGACTACAATTTGGGCGAACTTACATTCACACCTCGGCGGCTGATCACAAAAGATATCCGCATCATCGTGGAGTTCGAGTACGCTGTGCAGACCTACCTGCGCTCCACGGTAGCGGCCAATTCAAGTTGGCAAATGCCCCGCGCCAAAGTCTTTTTCAACCTTTATTCCGAGCAGGACAGTCGCAACAACGGCGGGGCACAGGAACTTTCTTCTTCAGAGCGCAGCCGCCTCGCCCAAGTCGGTGATGATCTGCAAAATGCCTACGCCCCGGGTATTGACACCTTGGCTGCATTCGACCCGGCGCGGGTGCTTTATAGCTTGATTGACACGGTGTTGTGCGGACAGCCTAGACAAATTTTGACGTACAGCACCCACCCCGATTCTGCGCGTTATGCTGCGCGGTTCACCGAAGTGCCTGCGGGGCAAGGCAATTATGTGCTGGCCAAAACGGCTGCCAATGGGCGTGTGTTCCGATGGAGCCCGCCCGATCCTGTCACTTGTCGGCCTACGGGCAATTTTGAGCCGATCGTACGCCTTGTCGCTCCTGAGACGCGGCAACTTTATGCGCTGGGGGGTGATTTTCAACCCTTTAAAAATTCCAAGATACAAGCTGAAATTGCCTTGAGCAGTCGCGATCTCAACCGTTTTTCGCCGCTGGGAAATGCGGATAATGTGGGCGCGGCGGCGGTAGTGGGTTGGCGGCAGGGGTTTGGTTTTGGGAAGTGCGATACAAATTTGACAAATTTTAAAAATTTGTCAAATTTTCACGCATTCAATGGCGCCTTCTTCGCCAATTACGAATTTGCCGCCCGCGATTTTCGCCCGCTCAATCCCTACCGTCCGGCAGAGTTTAGTCGAGATTGGAACGTTGGTTTGAATCAGGACACCACAGCGGAGCATTTGGCAAAAGCGGGTATTTCCTTGAAAAAGAACAAGTTGGGTGAAGTTCGATACGAGTTCGGCGCTTTTCGACGCGAAGGTTTTTATGGTGGGGCAAGGCATTCGGGTGGTTGGCGTGTCCAACGTGCTGGCTGGGATTTTTTGGGAGAAGCCAATCTTTTGCAGACCGATGGCCAAGCAGAGCGTACCCGTTTTTCACGCCCCAAGGCAGATCTTTCCAAGACATTTTTTGCTAAAAATGACAGTGCCGCGCAACGGGCTTTGCTCAAAATTGGCCTTTATGCAGAACGCGAAAAAAACGCCCGCCGAGCCGCGCAGGCCGATACGCTTTCCGCAGCGAGTTTTTGGTATGATTTGCTGCGGGTCTATTTTCAAACGCCTGAGAATCAAGGCGCCTGGCAATTTGGCGGGCATCTTTCGCAGCGCAACGATTTTGCTCCATTGGGCAATTTGTTCCAACAAAATACCGAGGCCCGGGAGTTCAATTTGAATGGTTCCTGGAATAATTCAGCCGCTCGTGCACCCAAATCCCCAAATCCCCAAATCCCCCCCGCCTCCGTTAAAACTTCTACCTCCGTCAAGACTTCGGCGGATAAACTGGCGGGTAAAAAATCAACAAACCAACAATTGACTTGGATATTGACCTTCCGCCGCCTGCGCATCCTCGCCCCCGAACTGACCAAAGAAGAACCACAAAACACCTACCTCGGCAGGGCCGACTACAGCCTTTCCGCCTGGAAAAACGTCCTGGGCTTCACCACGGGCTACGAACTGGGCTCTGGCCAAAGTCCGCGCATCGAGTTCAATTACCTCGCAGTGAACCCTGGCGAAGGGAATTTTACTTGGGTAGATCGCAACCGCGACAGTATTTTACAGGTGGACGAGATGGAGATAGCAGTGTTCCAGGATCAGGCGAATTACGTGCGCGTGGCCGTGACCACGCCCGATTATGTGCGCACGAACAACGTGGCGCTCAACCAAACCCTGCGCCTAGAACCGCGCTTGCTATGGCCCACCGCCCGGCGCGGCTGGCGCAAAAGATTGGGGCGACTATCCACCCAAAGCACCTTGCAAATCAACCGACGCAGCTTCTCCGGATCGAGCGGGGTGCGCGCCTGGGATCCGTTCCAAACAAGTATAGCCGACACTGCGCTGGCCACACTGAGTCAGGCAGTGCGCAATATTTTATTCATCAACCGAGCCCAGCCGGCCTGGGACGCCTCGCTTTCGGCAGGCGACAACCGCAGCCAATTGGCGTTAACCACCGGTTTCGAACAACGTAGAGCACAGGATTATGCGCTACACCTCCGAGCCAACCTCAGTCGCCGGTGGAGCGCGGAGGCAGATTTTGTAAATTCGCTAAAAAGCAGTGAAAATCAGGCATTTGTCTCGCGGAACTATCATCTGGAAGCATGGGAGATTGGCCCCAAAATGACCTGGCTGCCCACCCGTGGATTCCGCATCGTGGCCAATATGAAATGGGAAACCAGCCGCAACACGCTCCCCGCCGCAGAGCGCGCCGACCAAACGAACTGGACGGCGGAACTGACCTGGAATCCTGCCTCCAAGCCCAACGCCCAGGGATTTAAAGCCGCTACCTCGCTGCGCTTGAAAGGTACTTTTGCGGATGTACGCTACACGGGCGCAGCCAATTCTGCGGTGGCGTTTGCGATGCTGGAAGGTTTGCAGGATGGGGAAAACTTCCTTTGGAATTTGACGCTGGACCGGCAGTTATCGAAAGCGATGCAACTGAGCCTGAATTATGAGGGGAGAAAGACGGGGGAGAATAGGGTGGTGCATGTGGCGAGGGCGCAGGTGAGGGCGGTGTTTTAGAATAATAAAGCCTTTTTTCGTATTTTTGCAGAGAAAGTTTTACAAGGTTCACGTATTTGGCTCATGGCAAAAGACAAGTTTCATGCACATGTTCGCGTTGCACTCGAAAATGACGGGTGGACCATTACGCATGATCCGTATAAGATTATGATTGGGCGGCGCAGGGGCTATATTGACCTAGGCGCTGAATTGATAGCGGCAGAAAAAGCCAGCGAGAAAATTGCTGTTGAAATAAAAAGTTTTCTGGGTCTTTCAGATCTTGATCAATTTGAAGATGCAATGGGACAGTTTTTGATTTACCTGTTTGCTCTTACGAAACGAGAGCCAGAGAGAACCTTGTTTTTGGCGATACCCAATTTGTTCTATGAAAGCTTTTTTGATGACCCTTTCTTTGTCGAATTAGCCCAGCATTATGCCCTTAAAATCGCAGTTTTCGATCAAAATCAACCGCTTATATTAAAATGGATAAGGTAGCTGCTTATAAAAAAATCGTTGGGGGAATTATACAAGAGGTGGCCGATATGACCCCTTCCGATGAAACTTCGGAGACCCAATTGATCGCCGATCTAGAACGAGGACATTTTATCCTCTTTTCAGTTGGTTGGTATAATAACAAAAGGGAATACCTGCCATTCGTCCATATTGATGTCAAGCCAGATGGTAAAATTTGGATACAGCATGACGGTACCGACTTGGTTCTTGCGCAATGGCTGCTTGATAAGGGCGTGCCAAAAAAAGATATTGTTTTGGCATTTCATGCCCCAGCCAGAAGAGATTTGATCCCTGATTTTGCAACCATGTGAGTTACACGGGTGTGCCCAATTCTGTGGTGGCGTTTGCGATGCTGGAGGGTTTGCAGGATGGCAAGAACATCCTTTGGGATTTAAAGCTGGATCGGCAGTTATCGAAGGGTATGCAACTGAGCCTAAATTATGAGGGGCGAAAGACGGGGGAGAATAGGGTGGTGCATGTGGCGAGGGCGCAGGTGAGGGCGGTGTTTTAGGGGGGCAGTAGGGTAAAAAAACGCTGGTTTTGTTGCCACTCAGTGTAAAGAGGCTGCAACGACCATTCTTGTATCTTTTTCTGCCCCGCGTGGTGTTCCCTTTTCAACCCTATCACCATCAGCCAGTAACTAATGCCCCCGCCGCGCTTGGGTCTTTTGACCCAGCGCCACTTCGGTGGGCCCCCAAGCTCAGTACTGGTCAACATTTTTTATATCACTGGCAATTGAGGGTAAGTCGGTGAACTTCAGGATAAGCAAAAAGAGATTTGGTCCTTTTTCTTATATGCTCACCGAAGTGCGCTGGGTCAAAATGGTCTTTTGACCAAATGCAACTCCCGTGAGATGTAAAACCTAAAATTCAATCGAGTGCCTGACAAAATCGGGGCAGCGAAAATTGAAGTTGGTAAAATCATGTGTGAACTGGTTGTCTTGGATGATAATTTGGTCAAAAAATTGAATAACACTTGCTTGGTATTGAGCTCCGCCGTTGTTGTTGGCGGGGACGCCTCATCATTTGGAAGTTTTTGGGGTAAAAAAGTTTAATGTGTTGAACTTTGGTTTTTGGAGTCAAACCTTTGGACTTAGTTTTAAAAAAAACGGTTATGCCAAACGAATACATATCCTCCATGCGCCCATTTGTCATGTTTGGGAATAGCAAAACTAATGAGCGGTTCATTTCCAGTTTGGAAACACTGGGCGAAAAATTTGGCCAAAGTATTCCCCGGAGTTCACATGACAAGCGGGAAATGGAAGGCATCTATCATTTTTTCAACAGCAAACGAGTCATGCCAGCATACATCCTTTTGAATGAGCGCGAGCGGTTGCGGGCAGATATCTCCCAGACGCGCCCGCCCACCGTCCTGTCCATCGGTGATGTGACCACCTTGAACTATGAAAGCAAGCGTTGTGCCTCAAAAACGGACTTTGTTACCACCAAAAAAAAGCCGGGTTACAATGTTTTGAGCCAGTTGTTCTGCGATGGCCAAGGTGTTCCGCTCGGTCTGTTTGACCAGTTTTTGTGGAATTACCAGGCCGAAGACTTGGGCAAACGGGCACAACGCCAGCACCTTTCCATTGAACACAAGGAAACAGCCCATTATTTGCGGCAGTGGCAATCCTTGAACGATGCGTTTGGCGGACAGCCCGAAACCTGTTTCATCCACCTTTTCGACCGCGCAGGCGATGTGCACGAGTTGCTCCAGACCCGAGCTTACCCGCACATACATTACATAATCCGTGCGAAGAACGACCGCAAACTCCACGACAAGGATATTTTTGTCAGCGATTTGTTGGATGGCCAGCAGCCCGGCGGCGGCTATGAGTTCCATGTCAACAAGCAATCCCCCAAAAAACAGACCTTCATTGAGGTAAAGCGGAAAAACGGGGCCAAAACGGAAAGCAGGGTAGCAAATATCGAGGTGGCTTTCGCCACTGCAACCCTAATGGCTTCCAATGCAAGCAAAAACCGCCCGGTAAAGCCTTTCCAAGTGGGCATTGTCCGGGCAAAAGAAGTCAACCCGCCGCCCGGGTGCCAAGCCATTGAATGGACTTTGTACACCACCTTGCCCCTCAACAGTTTCGAGGATGCTATGAAAGTCATCGATTTTTACGCACTTCGATGGCAAATCGAAAACTTCCACTACACGCTCAAACAAGGGGCAAAAGTGGAGGAACTGCAATTGGAAGACCCCAAGGCCATCCAAAATGCAATCACAACGTACAGCTTGCTCGCTGTCCAGGTTTCCCGCCTGCGCTACTTGGCGGAAAAACAACCACAGGCCAGCATAGAAGATGCAGGTTTTACCCAACAGGATTACTTCATCCTTGCTTTGTTCTTGAATTCAAAGAACGGTTTGGCTATCGACCCCGCCCAGCCAAACATCACAATCGGAGAATTTGCCACACTGATTTCTATTTTAGGTGGAAACCATAACCGAAAAAAAGTCGGCATCCAATCAATTTGGTTGGGTTTACAGGAGTTTCAAACTATAAAACACGCTTTCTTGGCCTTTTCGTCAGGTTGATCAATGATTTTGACAAAAGAACACATGAGATTTTTTTACCCCAAAAACTTCCAAATGATGAGGCGTCCTCGCCAACAACAACGACGGAGCTAAATCAATGGGAAGATTGAATATGATATGACTTTTGACACAACCCCCTACCAATCGTATCCGGCATTCGGAAGATAATGGCGAGTTGAACGGTTGACTATTAACCTTTGTAAGGTACTGTCTGAAGACAACTCGCTTTTGGAATTTCAAAATTCTCCTACCTTTCGGCTTGCTTGCCCGCCGAAGCCTTTTTACGCGCCATAG
>JANMME010000860.1:0-5738 GCA_031373015.1 Saprospiraceae bacterium | reverse complement strand
TTTCGAAAACCTCCGAGGTGTCCCGCCGTCTTCACCGGAACCTCACCTCAACAATCCTCAAGCGGTGTTTTTTGCCCAGCCTTAATTTCCGTGGCGTACTCAAAAACCAGCCTGCTCCGAACGATGCGGCAGCAATGCTGTAGAGTTGTACGGCATCCACATCTTTGTCCTGGTAACCAAAACGGCCAATCGTGGTGGCCAATGCCAGCGATGCGCCGAGTGAGAATGCCGCTCCGCCCAAAATACGCCAGACTGGTTGGCGGCGCATTTTCATGGTCTGAATTTCAGGGAGTTTTACCGCAAAATTGTCCAGCATCAACGTGTTGGTTTCGGGCAAAATGTCTGTGATGGTACGCTCGTACCAGTAATCCTCTTCACCCACCAATCGGAAGCGGAGCACATCGCCTGTATAAAATTTCGTAGTGCGGGCACGGTTGGCACGCTCGAGCAGGAGCATTTTTTGGCCAAAGGCCGAAAAAACGGAGAGGCAAAAAAAGAGTAGTGGAAATGTGCGCATGGTGGAATTTTTGGGAAGGAACGAAAAAACACCCGTTTCGCGGCGAAGGGTTGCCCGCCTTAATCGAGTGGAACACGGATGACACAGATTGGACACGGATTTTGCTCTATTCTTAAACTAAAATCCGTGTATAATCCGTGTCATCCGTGTTCCACTCGATTAAGGTGGCCACCTTAATCTCAGACTTCTACCATTTCCCGCACGGGCAAAATAGTATTCAACTTCTCCAGCACAAAATCCACCTCTGCCCGGGTGTTATAATGCGAAAAAGAGAATCGAATACTCTTCCGCGCAGGGTCAGCCTGGATAGCGTCAAGCACATGGCTGCCTTTTTCCGAGCCGCTAGAACAAGCCGAACCGCCCGAGCAACTGATGCCCGCAATATCAAGGCTCAGCAGCAGCAGTTCGTTTTTCGGGTTGGGCGGGAACGACACATTGAGCACCGTGTAAAGGCTGTCGCCATCACAGTCGCCATTGAATTGGATGTCTTCGAACTTTTCTAAAAGCCTTTCTTTCAGGTAGTTGCGCACATCTCGGATATGTGCCACGCGCTCCTTAATTTCGGTTGTGGCGAGTTCGAGCGCTTTGGCCAGGCCGACGATGCCATACACATTTTCCGTGCCGCCGCGCATATTGCGCTCCTGCGCTCCACCGTCAATAAACGGCTTGATGGGCGAATCAGGGCTTATGTAAATGAACCCCACACCTTTGGGCCCATGGAATTTATGCGCGGCGCCAGCAAGGAAATTGACGGGCGTTTCTTGCACATTGATCGGGAAGTGACCAACTGTCTGCACCGTATCCGAATGGAAAAGTGCTCCGTACTGGCGACACAAGCCGGATACCTTGCCAAGGTCAATCATGGTGCCGATTTCGTTGTTGGCATGCATGAGCGACACGAGTGTTTTTTTGCCGCCAGATTCCGCCAGTTCCTTTTCAAGTGCTTGATAATCAGGCCTTCCAACAGCATCTACGGGTAGCCACACCACTTCTACGCCGTTTACTTTTTCCACAGTTTCGATGGCATGCGTGCCACAGTGGTGCTCGGTTGGGCTGCTGATAATGCGCTGCACGCCAAGATCACGCACGGCACATTTAATGGCCATGTTATTACTTTCTGTGCCGCCTGAAGTGAAAAAAATCTCTCCGGTGCCCGCGCCGATGCTGTGCGCAACAGATTTGCGCGCAGATTCCACCGCAGCGCGTACGCTCCGCCCCTCCGCATGGATGCTCGATGGGTTGCCGTATTGGCCACGCAAGATGGGCAGCATCGCGTTGATGACTTCTTCGGAGATGGGGGTGGTGGCGGCGTTGTCGAAATAGACTCGTTGCATGTTTGAATTCGTTGTTTTATGCATCTGGCTCAATACCAAGCGCATACTGGTAGATATAGGGCACTTGCCATTGGTTTTCGCCTACCCGTTTTAAAAAGCCGATATCGGAAAGTCGAGTGGTGTAAAGGTCAAGGTCTTCGATTTTTTGCCCTTCGCGGTCTTTGATATTGGCAATTATCCAATCGGGAGATACATTTGGTCGGGCCTTGCGAAATCTGATAAAATCGTTTGTTAAATCGGGGTTTTCAGCGATCAGTGTTCGCTCAAATTTAGCTTTCGATACTTCCCGTATGGCTAACTTGAGTGCGTCTTGAGCAAATATTTGTTGCTCGAAAGGGTTGATCCCCATTTCCAATAACCTGATTTGCTGCTCCCTTGTTTCGTTGAGCAGGTGGATCAATTCGCGTGGAGTATAAACGGAATTGCCGTCGCTTATCCGGCTAATAATCCAATCAAATGTGTCCAATTCTTTACCATTTTCAGCAATCGTGGCAGGGAACACACTCCGAAAGAGTTTTTTCTGGAGTTCGATGTCTGCCAAGTATTCTTCTACTTTTATACCGTGCAATTCGAAGATCTGTGGGTTATTCAGCAGCCTTTTTACAAGGATATTAAAGAGGGTGTTTTCATCAATGCTCAGATTTATCATGCGGGTCAGGTGGCTTGCCTCACGAAGGCCATCATAAGTGATTTTCATCATAATATCGTCGCGGAGAAAGATTTTGCAACGAATTTGGTCAAAACGCTTGAGCGAATTGTAAACCATAAAAAGTGCCTTTAGGGCACGACGCTCTAAGTCTTTATCATCTACAAAAGCCACATCAAGCCGGTCTAGCAAAAGCCAGATGGTTTTCTCTGCTCCAGTAAGGTCTTTGTTGAGATACTCCAGCAGTTCATCTAATGTATTATAGCCTTCCTCCTGGTCTTTGGCCTTGTATTTTTCAAAGGTAACTTTCCCTTTAACCGTAATACTCCCTGTCGAGGGGTTAACCTCCATTTCTGGTTGGAAAAACTGTAGCGATACTACTTGCTTTAAGAAGTGCAGTACATTATTAAATACGCCGTTGAGTGAGAATGTTTTGGGGAGTAGACCGGCGCTTTCAAGCAAAGCCCGTATGATCAAGAAATGTTTTCCACGAAAGCCTACTTCGGTCAATTGCGCAATGGCAACGGTGAGTAGATAGAGTTTCCAAAAGTCTACTACATCGTCGTTAATAAGGGCTTCTTTATTGGGGTTTTCGTATTTATCGGTTCGCGTCGCGCTGTTGAGGAGGGCAAACACTGTATCGCCACGCGGGTTTTCGGCTTCTACAATAACGATGTTGCGCTGGGCGAATTCTTCGCGCTTATTTATTAGGCTAAGATAAAGCGCGCTTTTGCCACTGCCCTTGCTGCCGAGGATGATGTCGTAGCGGTCGTTGCTAAGGTTGCGCCAAAATCGGGTGTCAACAAAGTATTTTTGTAGGTTGCGCGTCTCCTCTTCTGCCACGCTGCTTCCAAAGTCAAGCGATTCGAGCAGTTCAATTTTGTCTTTCATTTTGAATCAAGGATAACTGTTTAATGTCCAGCGGGCTCTAAACGCTGCAGGGCATTGGCGATGGTATTTGCTACATGACTCATTCCCTGCTCGAAATGACCCTCGCTAAGGTCAATCACTCTTGCGTTTTTGAGGCGTTGCACAATCTTGGGAAGGTTGTTTCGCTGAAACGTCAACTTCGCTGCCAGATCTTCTAACCGTGCCGAATCTTCCTTTTTACTTCTAATCTGGGCATCAATTTCATCCAATTGCTTATCTATTTTCTCCACTTCGCGCTGGATAAAATCTGGTTCGAGCCAGATTTTATCCAGCGCAAGTGGAAACGTGTTGTGGTAAGTCAGGCTATTGGACAGGATATCTACATGGTGCTCTAAACCTTTCCAGCCTTCTCTAAGGCTGTTGAGCGATATAATGGGGAGAAAAAACTGGTCGCTCAGAGATGCTTTTTTCAAAATAAATGAGCCCAAATTGAATGCAGATATTTCTCCGATGTGATATTCCATGTTAGGAGGATAACTCTTTTTCCAAAAATTCCAAAAATTGGGTTGACTACGCATACCTGTATCCTCTAAATATTGTCGAATCCTTTGGGCAATTGTTTTATCTTTCTCATTGTAGGCCAAAAACACCTCGCCTCGGCTATTTTCTTCATTCGGCCTCATGATTTGTTCCTTCTCCATATCACGCACTACACTATTAAGCATTTCTAACGCCTCATAATTTATCTTAGCTTGAACCCGATTCCAATCACTAAGACTCGTCAAATTCATTTGATATAGCCTTCCCGCATCCCTAAGAGTCCCTAGAAGTAGTATAGCATCAGAAGTAAGTCCTTTCAACAGGTACAATGCATCTTCTGTTTTTCCTAAGGCGATTAGCTCCTGGATTTGATCTATTTGCTCTTTTTTTGACATTACCTATAGTAAATCTACGCCTAGTTTGTGGATTTATACCTACAAAAGTACAATTCTAAAAACTTTTCTCCTTGAAAAACTCAAAATGCTTTTGACGGCGGAGAATGGCACCAAAAACGGGGATGCCAATTCTTCACAAAACTAATCTTCTGTGATAATTAACCTGCCCCAAGTGATAATTCAGGTGGGTCAGCAAATGAAGCAGCATATACCGCGTCGTCACCACTTTGCCGTGTTTATCGAGGGGGTAAGTTTTGCCAAAATCTGCTTCTGAACATTCTTGGAGCGTGTTTTTCAACATCAGAATAGTCTGATCTATATTTAAAATCAATTCGCTGCGGGGAATGTTTTTCAGCGCAAATTCATCGTCCCGTTGGCGAATATAGCCAGTATTGCCCAACACCGCGCCAATAAAATGGTTGAGGTTTCCAATTAGGTGCAGGCAGAGATTGCCCGCGGAATTGCTGATGCCGGGGCGAATTTCCCAAATGGTAGATCCCTCGGTGTAAAGGCCGATTTCCTCTTTTAGTTTGAGGAGTTCGCGTTCGAAGAATTCGAGGAGGATTTCTTTTAGCATATCAGTATGATTTTGAGATAAAACTACTTCATCTCCCCAATATCCGCCATAATCTTCTTCGCCAAATTCCCCGCAATCACGGCTGAATGGCTTTCGGAATAAACCCGGATAATCGGCTCAGTGTTGGAAGGTCGGAGGTGTACCCAACCGTCCTCGAAGTCAATTTTGAGACCGTCTTCGTTGTTGATTTGTTCGCGGTGGTATTTTTCCCGGAGGGCTGCAAAGATCTTTTCGAGGTCAATATCGGGCGAGCGTTCTATTTTGTTTTTGGTGATATGGTAGTCAGGATAGGTCTTGCGCAGCGTCGAAATTTGCTTCCCAAATTGTGCCAAATGGCTGAGAAACAGTGCAATACCTATCAGTGCATCACGCCCATAGTGCAATTCCGGCACGATGATGCCGCCATTGCCTTCGCCGCCGATAACTGCTTTAACGGCCTTCATTTTGTCCACCACGTTTACCTCGCCGACCGCTGCGGCGTAATGTTCGCCGCCATATTTCAAGGTTACATCCCGCAGGGCCCGAGTGCTGCTGAGGTTTGATACCGTATTGCCTCCGCCGCGTTTTGAAAGCACATAATCCGCCACCGCCACGAGGGTGTATTCCTCGCCAAAAAGTTCGCCGTCTTCGCACATAAACACCAGCCGATCTACATCAGGATCCACCGCAATACCAAGGTTTGCCTTATGCAATTTGACTTCGGTGGCAAGTTGGCCAAGGTGTTCTTTCAAGGGTTCCGGGTTGTGGGCGAAGTGGCCGGTGATTTCGCCGTTGACCAGAATACATTGACAACCAAGCACTTCAAGCAGGGGCGGAACAGAGAGTGCTCCTGTGGAATTAATGGCATCCACCACGATCT
>JANMME010000846.1:0-2076 GCA_031373015.1 Saprospiraceae bacterium | reverse complement strand
CGTATTGGTTCATGCGGGCGTAGGAGACTTTGAGCGAAAGGCGGTTGTTGACCTCGTAATTGGCGGCCACACGCGGTTCTATATTGGCGTAAAAGGCCGGATTGTTTTGCCACATCGAAAGGCGCAGGCCGTAGTTTATTTTCAGGCGGTCTATGGCCCATTCATCTGCGACGTAGGCCCCGTATTCCATGCCGTTATAGTCGCGCCCTGCTTCAAAACGCACCCGGCCATCGTCGCTACCTGCTTTGAGGCGGGCAGTGATGAAATCGTGGTAGGTGATGTTGCCGCCGAAACGCACGGTATGATTGTTATTGGGCTGCCAAAAAAAATCAACTTTCGTGTTGGCGTCCTTTACGTTGCTGCTCAGGCTGAACGAAAATCCCTGCAACTGGTTTTCGATTTTGTAGCGGTAATCTGAATATGTAAACGTGGTGTTTGAGAAGAGTTTGGGGCCAAATACGTGGTTCCAACGTGCCAAGCCTGTGGCATTCCCCCAGTCAAAACGAAAGTCGAAAGTAGGGTCTTTAAAAGTGAAAACATCGCGCCCAAAATAACCGCTCAGATAGAGGCGGTCTTTGGGAGAAAGCGTGAAATTGACTTTTGTGTTGAGGTCGTAGAAGTAGTAGCGCGGTATTTTGTTGTAGTCTGGCTTGCCTTCGTTTGCCCTGTTGATGGCTTCCGTTATGATATCGGCATAAGTGCGCCGACCGCTGATGATAAACGAAGATTTGTCTTTTTGGATCGGCCCTTCCAGTGTCAACCGGCTGGAAATAAGGCCAATACCGCCTGTTCCGCTCAGTTTTTTACTGTTCCCTTCCTTCATGCGCACGTCAATCACCGACGACAAACGCCCGCCGTACTGCGCCGGGAAACCGCCTTTATAGACCTTCAAATCCTTCACGGCATCGGAATTGAAGGTGCTAAAAAAGCCGAACAAGTGGTTGGCATTGTACACCACTGCTTCGTCGAGCACGATAAGGTTCTGATCATTGTTGCCGCCGCGCACAAAGAGTCCGGTGGTGCCTTCTGAACCGGGCGTGATGCCAGGCTTGAGTTGCAAGATCTTGATGATGTCGGTTTCTCCAAAAAGAGCAGGCAGCGCTTTCACTTCGCGGGTCGAAATGGTCGAGACCGACATTTCAGTGCTTTTGCGTTTTTCGTCCAGCCCGTTGGCTTTTATCACCACTTCTTCGAGCATGGAGCCTACGGGAACGAGTTCGATATCCAATTTGATGGCGCCGCGCGGCAGCACTTTTAGGGTCTGTGTCTGGTAGCCGATATAGGCAAAACGCAGGAGCACGGAATCCTTTCCTTCAGGGATAGAGAGCGAGTAAAAACCATATTCATTGCTTGCATTGCCCTTGCCAAGTCCAGGGGCCTGTACGGTGGCACCGATAAGGGATTCGCCGTTCTGGCGATCGTGCAACGTGCCGCTGACGGTAGCATTCTGCGCTGCGCCGAGCATTGGGAAAAGCAAAAGGCCTGCCGTCGTCCACGATGCCGTTAAAACTACAGTACGTGATAAGACTATGGCGGGTGAAAAAAACGAGAGAAGGGCGGAGTAGTTCATGTTTACCCGCCGTAGCCTTGGCGGAGGAGGGTTGTTGTAGTAAAGTAATTGGTGTGATTTGATGGCCTCGAAAACAGACGCTTTGGAACTTTGTTCTGCAAAGGGCGTGAAAACCGGGGTTATTTAGAATTTGATTCGACAAAGGCATGCCGCGTCACGTTTTTTTGAAAGAAATGCAAGACGTGGCAAGCCTGTCTTTTTGGGTTTTATTTTGTGGGGGGCATAACGAAGGGGCTGAAACCAAATTTTCCTAATGCCTGGGATTTCAACCAACGGTGGGAATGGCTCAACGAGTGGGCTTTGGCCTCGGAGGTTTTCGAAATCTCCGAAGTCCGCCAACAAGACCAGAGGTGTGACAATTCGTGTAATTCGTAGACCATAGGCGGTGTTCAGAAATCTGTGTCAATCCCCCGGCCGCGCCCCCTGCCCCTAAAGGGCAATGTCGTTGACTTAACCCAAGTTTCGTATGTAGTCCCCAACCTTATGGGCCATTGAACCCGACCTTG
>JANMME010000839.1:0-3311 GCA_031373015.1 Saprospiraceae bacterium | reverse complement strand
GGCTGGGTTGCTTGGGCGGCCACGCTTGGCTTTTTCAGCGACAGGTTTTGCAGCTTTGGCAACGGCTACTTTTGCGCTACTCGGACGGCCGCGTTTTTTTGGAGCCGATGCTACCGTTGAGGCACTTGCAACAGTGGGCTTGGCAGATTTTTCGGCAGCGCGTCGGGCTTGCTGAGCAGCCCTGATCTTGTCCTTATGTGCTTCGCTCATCACCCGTTTGCCCGCTTCAACGGGAACGTTGGCAATGGATTTGCTCCCGCTTTTTGCTCCTTTGGCTTTTGATGGAGCATCTGTTTTGGTCGCAGATGCTTTTTCTATGTTGCCATCTGCCACTAATTTAATATGTGCAAGGTGATGCTTGCTGTGCCAGGCATAAAGCGCAATGGCTTCGCGGAGGGAAACCGTGCGCTTGCTGGCAGGGTGGTAGTAGCCCCGGTCAAGGTCATCGTCAGAAAGCGACATTAGAAAATCTACCCACCGGGCATGGAGGGCGGTAATCAGTTTGAGTGAGGTTTTAGCGGAACCATGTTTTGCATCATCTGTTTCGGCCCAAAGATTTTCTTCGTAGGGTTTGATGATGGGTGCCGTCTCGGTGGCAGCGAGTTTGAAACGCACATACGCGTTCATGTGGCTGTCCGCGATGTGGTGTATCACTTGGCGAGCCGTCCAGCCGCCTGCGCGGTAGGATTTATCCAGAGCACCGTCACGCAGTTTTTTCAGCACCTTTTTGAGGTCTTTTGGCAAACGGGCAATGCTTTTTATATGCTTGCGCGTTTCTTCAATAGAGTAATTTTTGCCGTATTCAAATTTCCCATTGGGGTAACGGCGGTCTGTAGTTTCTTTCATAAAAATTGAATTTATGTTATTCTGCTGAGTTATCAAAATTCGGATAATCGCTACTAAACTTTAATAGCCATTATCCCAAGCCAATTCGTGTTTGTTCTTTCAACTGTCTTTCCAACGCCACAGGTATCGGCAGGCAACAGTGCGCCAAGGCCGCCATGGTTCGGCTAGTTCAGTCATGCGTATTTTCAACAATCGGGGATTTTGTTCTTCTATTTTAAAGAGTCGTTGCATTCCCTGCTGGATACCGAGGTCATCTACTGGGAATATATCGGGTCGAGCAAGTGTGAACATCAATAGCATCTGAACCGTCCATTTCCCGACGCCTTTTATTTGGGTAAGGAACGACAAGATTTCTTCGTCGCTCATGGAAGCCCAGTCTATATTTTCAAGGTCGTTATCTATGGCGAATTGCGCTACGTTTTGAAGGTAACTTGCTTTTTGTCCAGACAAGCCTACGCTGCGCAATTTTTCAAATTCAATAGCAACAACAGTATCCGGGTGTGGATAGTTGTCAGGAAACAAAGAAAGAAATCGTTTGAAAATGACATCCGCAACTTTTACGCTCAATTGCTGGGACACAATTGATTCCAATAAATCGTAATAAATTTTGCCAGAAGGGGTAAAATCTGGCATCTCTATTTGCAATAATAATGGCTTAATGTTTGCCTCTTGTTGCAAATGCGCTATTGCCGCTTGCGGATTCATCACACAAAGGAAATTGATTTTTACTAAATTGGGATAAATATTTCCGTGTTTCTGTTTTTTCGTCGCCAAAACGCTTTTATTGAAAATAGATTGCGCACTATATTTTACTAATTATTTTTCAATTCCAGCACTTTTTGCTCCGCAGGGGCGATAATAGCGGGTATTATGTTTTTCATCAACTGCTCTGGTGATTCGTATTCATGCAGAGGCAAAACCCAAGGGTAATTACGAAAATGATCGAACATTCCATATTCGCGCTGCTCTTTCCAGGTAAGCGGAACAATCGGGATTGATGGATTATCTGGTACAATTCCGCGCAATTCTTGAGGTATTGATTTGGCATCTGTGATGTCGGCAATTACAAAACGCGACATACGAGCGAGGAGATTTACGGTTTCGTCTACGCTTTTATTTGCAGCATTTTCAAAATCAAATACAATTGGCAAGTAATTCCTTAAACGAAGTTCGTCTTTAATGGCATCCAACACTGCTTTTCTTTCTGGCGTAAAACGCCCGAGTATAAGCACGGCTTTGGAGGTAATGGTTTCTATGACATTGCGGATTTTTTGGTTGTTTAATAGGAGGTAGATGAATTGGGCGACTTCTAGGTCGTCAACGGTGATTTCGGGTTCTCCGTGTGGGGTGATGATTAGGTCTTTTTGTATGAGGCCGTCTTTTTTGATGTCCTAGGCGGAGATGCCATAGATTTTTGCACCCGTAAGTTCAGCGCCTGTGAGATTTGTTCCAATCAATCGAGACAATTGAATGTTTGTGTCAGAAAGATTTGCATTGGAAAGGTCTGCATTGGACAAATTTGCTCCAATTAGGGTTGCCCCAGAAAGATTTGCCCCTTGCAATTGAGGCACCTTCCATCTATTCTCCTTCCGCCACTTATTCCAAATTTCCACCCCCTGTTTAAGGATTTTCAAGTGTTCTGTATTTCCCATAGATCAGTTGTTTTTTAGATAATGCAGGTATCAATTGGCTCAAAAGTAAGCTTGCATTATCCATTCATCGAGTGTCATCCCGAACGCAGTGAGGGAACTGGCCGAGAGCGGAGTGGGTGTTTCCATCCTTTGCATGGCCAGATCCCTCCTGCGTCGGGATGACACTCGATGAGTTGATAATACGTTCTTTTTTTGCTGCCGCAATCCGTGTAGGTGGAAATTGATCAGTTTATCCCGGCAAGTTCCCTCTCCCGAAGTCTCGGGATCGGGATGACACTCGATAAAAGGATAATGTGTCCATTTTTTTACCAATAATCAATGGGCAAGTCACCTTTAGCAATTTCTGCCGGGTCATTGAGAAAACGCCATTCAGGGTTATACGACGCAATGAGCGCCACTTTCTTTTTTCGTGACCAACCCTTGATTTCTTTCTCACGAGCAATGGCAATACGAATGTCTGGATAGTACTCGTGGTAAATCAAGTTGTAGCAATGGTACTTGCCAGCGAAGGTCCTTTTTATGCCCATGCTGTCTTGACGGTGTTGTTCCATGCGCAAGTTTATATCGTTTGTGACACCCGTGTAGAGCACTGTGCGCTGTGGATTGGTGGTGATGTAGATGAAGTAGTTGTGGAATTTCATTGGTGTAATGGTTTAGCAATAGAGAAACGATTCAAAAATAAGGGAAATATTTCATTATTCAAAAACTATCTTAATCCAATCTCAGTCAACCAGTATAAAATACAGGTATCAAATGGCTAAAAAGTAAGCTAGCATTTTCCACTCATCGAGTGTCATCCCGACCGTAGGGAGG
>JANMME010000835.1:0-4240 GCA_031373015.1 Saprospiraceae bacterium | reverse complement strand
GAATTTGTATGCGAACGTCATGCCGATGTGAAAACCTGTGGTGTTTTTCCAGGTTTCAAGGTCGGTGCCTGCGTCATTGGTTTCAGAAGTCCCAATGATATGGGCAAAATTAAGCCCTGTTTTAAATCCGTATTTGATTTGGGCTTTTACCGAAAAACTGCTCAATATGAGCAGGAGGAGCGTGAGTTGCTTCATAATATAGTATTTTTTTGTGTAAATGTTGAGATGGGTGAGGGTTGCCGAACTATCTAAACCCTAAACTTCCTTAACTCATTCTTTGAACGGCCAAAAGTACTGTATTCTGAAAACCTACAGCTTGTTACCTTTGTCACTTTCATCCGCCATAGTTTTAACGAAGGCGGACATCCGCCATAGTTTTAACGGACGAGGAAAGGAAGGCGGGCACCCGCCATATCACTTTATCACTTTATCACTTCATCACTTCATGAAACACTGGCCACTCTGGGAAATATTCATCCGCTCCAAACAAGGGCTCAGCCATAAGCACGTTGGCAGCCTCCACGCTGCTGACGCTCAAATGGCACTCGAAAACGCCCGCGACGTGTATTGTCGCCGCAACGAGGGCATCAGCATTTGGGTTGTTGAATCTGCTCATATCCACGCCTCTACCGAAGATGCCGAGGCCTTTTTTGACCCTTCCAATGACAAGGTGTACCGCCATCCAACTTTTTATGATCTTCCTGATGCCGTGAAACACATGTAAATATCCAATATCCAAGGGAATATCCAATATCCAAGGGAATATCCAATATCCAACAAGGAATTTCCAATGTCCAAGTAGGCCCTGCGCTTGGAATTAGTTGTAGTTCAACGCATTTAGGTTACTGTGAGTGGCCAAGGGTAGCACTTACTTGGACATTGGAAATTCCTTGTTGGATATTGGATATTCCCTTGGATATTGGATATTAAATTCTTAAATTTATGAACTGCAAGTCCCTTCTCTTTTTCGTCGTGCTGTTGGCAGCCGCCTGCCACGACCTGCCGCCTGCGCCGCCGCCAACGCCCACCCCCTATCATTTCGAAGCACCGCCCAATTTCCCGCCTTTCTTCGATCCGGCAGACAACCCAACCACTCTGGAAGGTATCGCCCTGGGCCGCAAATTATTTTATGACCCCATTCTTTCGGGCGACAATACCGTCGCTTGCGCCGATTGCCACCGCCAGGAAAACGCTTTCACCGACCCACGGCAGTTCAGCATAGGGATAGACGGCCTCCCCGGAAAGCGGAATTCCATGAGCCTCGCCAACATTGCCTGGCAGAATCGCCTTTTCTGGGACGGGCGGGCGCTGGGCCTCGAAGACCAAGCCCTGCGCCCCATCCGGGACATTCTCGAGATGCACGAAACACTGGACAATGCTGTGGCCGAGATCCAGGCCATCCCTGAGTACACCGAAATGTTCTGGCGGGCTTTTGGCACGGAGAAGGTTGACAGCGTGTTGGTTGCCAAGGCTTTGTCGCAATTTGAACGCACGTTTGTGTCCTTCAATTCCAAATACGACCGTTGGAAGCTCGGTAAAGACTCGCTCAACAAATCAGAAATGATCGGTATGCAATTATTCTCCGACAATATTCGCGGCGGTTGCGCCAAATGCCACTCCTTCGACGCAATTTTCAGCGATTTTCTTTTTCGGAACAACGGTCTCGATAGCCTGCCGACCGACCCGGGCCGCTTTGCGGTGAGCGGCACGCTTTCAGAAACAGGGGCCTTCAAAACCCCTTCGATGCGCAACGTGGAGTATACCGCGCCTTATATGCACGACGGCCGCTTTGCTACCCTGGAAGCGGTGCTGGATTTCTACAACACGGGTTTTCACCTGGGCCCTTATACTGATCCGTTTATGAATACCCTTGTAAAAGGCCGTCTCAGTTCAAAAGACAAGAAAGACATCATTGCTTTCCTGAAAACACTGTCTGAGCCGGAGTTTTTGACCAATCCGGCGTTTAAGAAACCAGGTTGAAGTAAACCAGGCTGCTCCTTATCAATACTTGACTTTGCCTTGAAACCTATGAGGTTTAGGGCTACATAACGCTTTGTATGGAAATCGAAGAGCTGAATACCGAGCCTGAAAACATACAGGTCAATACCATCCGCAGCTATTACAAGGTGCACGCAAAACTGTACGAGGCTACGCGCTGGTCGTTTTTGTTTGGTCGAAAGCGCATCATCAGGGCCTTGAAACTCCCCAAACTAAGTGATCAGACCATCCTTGAAGTGGGCTGCGGCACGGGGCATAATTTGGCCACCCTGGCTAACGACTATCCCAAACTCCAACTAATGGGTGTGGACATTTCACCCGACATGCTGGAAGTAGCCTCTAAAAGACTGCAAAGGCATTCCCGCCGGGTGCTTTTTCTTGAAAAACCTTACTTCCCCGGCGATTGGACATTGCCCGCAAAACCAGACCTGATCCTTTTTTCTTATTGCCTCACCATGGTCAACCCCGGTTGGGAAGATGCCCTGCAACGCGCTTATGATGATCTCCAAGCGGGCGGCCTTATCGCCGTTGTTGATTTTCACGACGCACCGTTTAAGTTTTTCCATCGCTGGATGGGGTACAACCATGTCCGCATGGACAATCACCTGCTACCCGTCCTGCAAAAGCGCTTCACACCCATTCAGTTAGAGGTTGACCAAGCTTACGGGGGGCTGTGGAGTTACTTTTTATTTGTTGGCAAGAAATAAACGAGGATGTGGAATGAATCAATAATAACTCAACCTCAACACCCCCGCCAACTGCTTCGCCAAACGAATTACCTGTCTTGTGTAGCCGTATTCGTTGTCGTACCAGACATACAACACGATGCTTTTGCCGTCTTTCGAGATTATCGTGGCCGGTGAGTCGAAAATGGACGGCGTTGGGCTGCCCACCAAGTCGCTGGAAACCAATTCGTTGGAGAAAGAATATTTTATCTGCTCTACCAGGCTTCCCTTGAGAGCTGCCTGGCGCATGATTTCGTTCACGGCATCTTTACTTGTAGGCGTATTGATTTGAAGGTTTAATACGGCCAACGATACATTTGGTGTAGGCACACGAATGGCATTGCCCGTAAACTTGCCCGAGAGTTCCGGCATCACCTTGGCGATGGCGCTCTCTGCTCCGGTTTCGGTAATCACGAGGTTCAACGCTGCAGCCCTGCCCCTCCGAAACTTGGGGTGATAGTTGTCCAACAGGTTTTGGTCGTTGGTGTAAGAATGCACGGTTTCAACGTGCCCCTTTTCAATGCCCAGCGTTTTGTTTATCACAGCCAACACCGGCACAATGGCATTGGTAGTGCAGCTTGCTGCCGACCAGACATTTTCCTGCTCCACGTCAAATTGGAGATTGTTCACCCCATAGACGATGTTGGGGATGTCGCCCTTGCCTGGGGCAGTCAGCAACACTTTTGAGACGCCTTTTGACTGCAAATGCCGGCTTAGATTGGTCCGGTCGCGCCACACACCCGTATTGTCAATAAGCAGGGCGTTGCTGATGCCGAACTTTGTATAGTTGATATCCTCTGGTTTGGCAGCAGATATCATGTGTATCTTATGGCCGTTCACCCAAATGCAGCCTTGTTCCACATCTGCAATCACCGTCCCGGGGAAATGGCCATGTACAGAATCTGAACGCAACAAATCGGCTCGCTTGATGATGTCCTCGGGGCTTTTATCGCGGGTAACGATGGCGCGCAGGCGAAGTTGCTGGCCCTTCCCGGCTTGTGTGATCAGTTCCCGCGCAGCAATCCGCCCAATACGACCGAAGCCATATAGAATGACATCTTTGGGCTTTAGGTTGATCTTGTCCTTGCCGATGTAGTCAGCCAGTTTTTTGTTGATAAAGGCCAACTCATTGGGGTAACTCGCTTTTTCGTCGAGCCAATCCACCCCGATTCTGCCAATATCCAGCCGGGAAGGTGCGATCTGGCTGCGATAAATAGCCTTGGCAAGTCCGAGTGTGTCGTGGACAGTGAGCGGGTGTTGCACCACTTCGCGGGCATAATGGTGCAATTGCAGCAATTCAGAGGCGCTTCTGTCCACCATTTGGTTGCGGAAAATGACCAACTCGATGGATTTGTCGAACCACAATTTGCCTACCACGGCAATGAGTTCAAGGGCCGCTTTTTCATCCTCAATCCAAGTCTTGAGGGTTTTTTCGTACACTTGTTTTGACATAATTAACTTGATTTGTAACTGGTTAGGATGGGCCACGGATGACACGGATTAGACACGGATTTGCA
>JANMME010000789.1:0-8000 GCA_031373015.1 Saprospiraceae bacterium | reverse complement strand
CTTTGCCGCCGTGCTGGTGGATGATGTCGCAGGCTGCGTTGATGCTGGTCTCGAACACGCCATGGGTGGATGGATAGGTCACCATCAGGTAAGATAAGTTGGCTGAATGCAGCTCCGCCTTGGCGCGGAGGTCGGACATATCAATGTTACCGCGCTCGTCACAAGCAACTACTACGACTTCCATGCCGGCCATTACTGCTGAAGCAGGGTTGGTGCCGTGTGCCGAGGAAGGAATGAGCGACACGTTTCGGTGCGCGCCGCCTGTGGCCTGGTGGTAGGCCCGAATGGCCATGAGGCCCGCATACTCACCTTGCGCTCCGCTGTTGGGCTGCAAAGAGCAAGCAGAAAAGCCCGTTATCTCGCACAAATATTTTTCTAATTCGCTGATAATGTGTGCGTAACCCTGCGCCTGATTCACCGGCATGAAGGGGTGCATGTTCGACCAGTTTTCCCAACTGACGGGGATCATCTGGGCAGCAGCGTTCAGCTTCATGGTGCAAGAACCCAATGAGATCATTGAGTGCACGAGCGAGAGGTCGCGGTTTTCGAGGCGCTTGAGGTAGCGCATCATGTCGCTCTCGGTGTGGTAGGAATTGAATACCGGGTGCGTCAGAAACTGGCTCGAACGGGAAAGGCCTCCCAGATTTTGGATTTTGGATGTTTTATCCGCCGAAGGCTTGCCGGAGGAGGATGGATTTTGGATTTTATCCGCCACGCCAAAAACACTGAGTATGTCGTTCAAATCTTGCTCCGTCACGGTTTCGTCGAGTGCGATTTGAAGGGCGTTCTTTTCGTAATAAAAATTGATGCCTGCCGCTTCCGCTTTGGATCGGATGTCGGCCAATTTGCTTTCTGCAAATTCAAAGCGCAGGGTATCAAAAAAGTGTGCGTTGGTTTGTTTGAACCCTGCCCCGCTGAGCGCATTTGAAAGTGCCGCGGCCATATCGTTGGCGCGTTGCGCAATACCCCGAATACCGTCTGGGCCATGATACACCGCATACATCGCTGCCATGTTGGCAAGCAAAGCCTGAGCAGTACAGATATTGGAAGTTGCCTTTTCGCGGCGGATGTGCTGCTCGCGGGTTTGAAGGGCCATGCGCAAGGCGCGGTTTCCGTGTTTGTCCACCGAGACACCGATGATACGGCCAGGAATCTGGCGTTTGAAATCTTCGGCACAGGCAAAGAAGGCCGCATGCGGACCACCGTAGCCCAATGGCACCCCAAAACGCTGAGAATTGCCTACCGCCACGTCAGCGCCCCATTCTCCAGGAGGCGTCAGCAAGGCCAGCGCCAGAAGATCGGTAGCGACACAAACAAAAGCACCATTGGCCTTGGCTTTTTCTACAAAAGCGCGGTAGTCCATTACATTCCCCTGACTGTCAGGATACTGGAGCATGACGCCAAAAGTCTTTTCAGAAAACTCGAAGGACTTCCAATTCCCAATTTTCAACTGAATTCCGTGTGGCAGGGCGCGGGTTCTCAGAATGTCAATGGTTTGGGGCAACACGGTGTCGGACACAAAATATTCCTTGGCTTCTTCACCTTCCTTGGCCCTTTTGTTTTTCTCATGGTAAAACATGTTCATGGCCTCGGCAGCGGCGGTGCCTTCGTCCAAAAGACTGGCATTGGCGATTGGCATACCCGTGAGGTCGCACACCATGGTCTGAAAATTGAGCAGGCTTTCCAAGCGACCTTGCGCGATTTCGGCCTGATAAGGCGTGTATTGCGTGTACCAGCCTGGGTTGCTGAACAGGTTGCGCAAAATAACCGGCGGCGTGATGGTGCCCGAGTAGCCCATCCCTATGTAGCTGCGCATTACGCGATTCTTGAGTGAGGCCTTTTTCAGGTCTTGCATGTACTCAAATTCAGACTGGGCCGACGGAAGATTGAGTGGCTTTTTAAGGCGGATGGAGGCGGGAACGGTTTGCTCGATCAGTTCGTCCAGAGATTTGACTTTCAGGACTTTGAGCATTTCTTGTGTCTCGGTTTCACTGGGGCCGATATGCCGGCGCTCGAAGCGGTCGGGGTGTGGAAACAAACTCATTAGAAGTGGTGTGGTGAGAGTGGTGAAAACTGGCTCGAAAAATCGCCGCGAAGGTAGAAATGTTCAGGAAGAATTTTGGGCAGCTTTCTTAACAAAAATCCTACTGGCTTCCCACAAAAAAAAAATCCAGAGCAGCCCGTACTCCAAACCGATCAATCCGTAATTTTCTTGTCTTCCACCACATAAGTAATGGCTGTAAGAAAGCGCAACCAAGCCAGACCACACGACCATAAATCGCCAGTGTGTAAAGAGGGATAGGGCCAGGGGAACAGTAAGATACCAGGGCTGTACCGTGGCGGAAAGCGTGAGATATAGGAAGAGAGCAAAGAGCAATGGAGGGCTTAAACTTTCCGAAAGTTTGAAACTTTCGAAAAGTTCGCCGCTCGATAATTTTCTTGTCCGCCAAGCGATTGTAATTACCCCCAGCACCGTCACCCCGCCCAAAACCGGCCCAGAAACCTCTCCAATATCCCAGCCAATTTTATGAAACCCGACTTCCCGAACGAGGTAATAAATGCTGGCATTGAACTGAAATTGACGAAAATACAAGTCGAGGCTTTCCAGAATGTTTGGCAATACGGCCAGTACAGGTGCAAAAAGCACCAGACATGCCGTTGCAAAAACTGCATTGAAAACCCAACCCCTGCGCCAACCGAGCCAACGCCACACGATAGGCACGAGCAGGATCGGCAACAATTTGCTGGCCGTGGCAAGTGCCAAGCAGAGTGCTGCTTTTGCTACTTTCCCATGTTGCAGCGCAAGTATTCCAGCCAGCAGGAAAAAAATCATGGCGCCCTCGAAATGGCAGTTTCCGCAGATTTCGAGGATGGCTAGGGGGTTGAGTGCGTAGAGCAGGGAACACCGAACTGCGCCGACACCGCCGGGACCACCGAACCATGTTTTTTTTCTTGAAAAAATCGGTGGTATCGGTGGTATCGGTGCAGTTCGGTGTTCCAAAACCCAAATGGTTCCAATTTCACAAAGCAGCAAAAACAGTTTCATCACGAAAACACCCCCTAGTTCGCTCGTGGGGAAAACCCATACCGCCAGCGCGAACACGGCTTGACACACTGGAGGATAGACCGTAAAATATCCGGGAGAATTGAGTTTGCCAAACAATTCGGGCGTGATGCCCGGCGGAAAAATTTGATTATCAATGAAATAAACAGGTGTGTGAACAAACGGGTGGATGCCTGCCACGGTCAAATGTCCGTCCCATAGAAAGCGCGCGTAATCGTCAGAGAGGTTGGGGACGCTGAAAAGCAGGAGCACTCGGAGGCCAATGGCAAGCCAGAGGAGGTAGCGCACTTGAGCACCAGAAAAGTGCTTTTGTTGACAAAAAACGACCCAGACATACAGCCCGAAAAACGCTGTGTACGCTGCTATAAAGGTGTGAAAATCACTACGCTGGGCAAAATATCCTAGAAAAACGGTCAGCCCCGCGAAAGCAAGGCTGACCGTTGGGAGTAAGATCCTGTTGCGCATGGCACGAAGATACGATGGGGGCTTATATGGTTCGGTGCTTGAGTACGGCAAATTCCCCTCTTGTAACTTGTCTTGCTTAATGCTGCACTACAAATTTCACCACACTGTTTCCAACTTGAATAAGGTAAAATCCATTGGACAAATGCCCCGTTTCCAAACGCATGGTTTGGCCCTTTGGGCAAAAGCCCATCCCTTCCAGCCGCCCAGTCGCATCGAAAATTTGCCATTTTTCTCCCCCTATATTTTCTGAAAAAGAAATATCAAGCATGTCGTTGGCGGGGTTTGGAGAAAGCGCAATCTGTTGGTTATCATGCTCTTGTACACCCGTGGTATAAGAGGCCGGATGGCACGCACGGTCATTTTCATGGATGGCATCCGGTTGCTCGTCGGGCGATGAAGTCCAGAAGCAGATTTCGGTGGGCGCGGAGCCTTGACCGTATGCCCCAATATCACCAAAATCTAACCAGAGCGAGGCCCCCGGGACTAGGTTTAGGTTGTAAAATTGCTTCTGCTTTGCGGAGATATTGAAGCAAACATCATAGTACAGATTGTGACTGAATACCGTGTTGAGACAAACCTGATTGATCGGAATGTCTCCTAAATTGCTGATTTTCACCTGAAAATCGCCACCCATCAAGTCGTAAACATACATGGTTGGAGAAATTTGGAAGGGATCCGACTTGATTGGGTGAAGTTGTTTGATTTCAGTGACGGCTACATCGGGCGTTGCGGTGACGGGACTGGGAAAACTTTCAGGGAAGCTGCGCAGCCAGGCAGCCGTGCCCTGCAAAATATCGTCTCCCAGGAATTCTTTACCTGTTTTGTTGGTGCCTGCTATGGCAAGCTGGCCATTGTGGGCAAGCAGCAGTTGTGGGCCAAACCATTTGCTGGGCGCAGGGAGATCAACTGGGTTTTGGCCCTGAAGATCAAAGCGCCTAAGGCGGTTGGAAAAGTTGTCAGGCGATTCTGCCAGGTAAAAACCCGCACTGCTTGCCGTCATGCCTGCAATCAGTTCAGAAGCAACCGTGATGGGCAATACCTTAATCTCCAAATTGGGGTTTATCCACTCAATTTGGTCATTCGGAAAATGTTGAACACAATAAAACCCACCCAAAGGGCTGGGCGTAAGCCGGTTGCGATAACCGGGCAGCTCTACCGATTTTTCCAAAACATAAATAGGGGCCAAAGAGTCCCCAGCCCTCTTCCACACCTGAAAATCGGGGTTTCCAATTGCGTAAAAATCCTCTGTGCCTACTTGGGGCAAAAACTCGAATGGGCTGACCATACCGCCGCTTGCGCCCTGCAAATCGGCTTTCCAGAGGATGTCACCGGAATTAGGCGCAACTTTCCAAATTTTGTCAAATCCTGCGCCCAGAAGGTTGCCATCGGGGGCGAGAAACCAGTGTTCTGGTGGACGATCCCCTCCAATTGAAAAAGTGCCCGACTTTGACCACATTATATTTCCTTGCGCGCTGAGACGTTGAACCGTTATCATGTACCCGCCTACATCGCACAAGGTTGATTCAAAACTAGCTAAAATACCGCCATCGGGCAAAGCCAGCACGTCGTGCAAAAAGTGGACTTCCTCCGAGGGCAGGATTAGGTTTTTGCGCAAATAGATTTGACCGTCAAAACCAATTACAGCCACAAAAAGCCGGTCGTGAAAATACGCCCCCGGCTCTGGCTCGCCCCGGCCAGCCAAGAGCCATTTGTCGTCGTCAAAAGGCTTGATTATATCTGCCGTTGTGACAAAGCCAGCCGAAAGTGAGTGTTCAACTGTTTGTGCCTCAATGTTTTGAAAAGAAATCAAGAGGAAAACCAAGCGCGTGAGGTAATTATTCATTGGATGAAAATTGCTGAAGATTGAATATCAAATGTAAGCAGATTGCTTGTTTCCAGACGGACATTCTAATCAAGTCGTTGGCCGCCTTTTGAAAATTCTTCGGCAAGTTTTCCCACTTTTGCGCCTGCTTTTAAAGCAAACTTCTCCCATGAAAAAAATCCGCGCCTTTCTGCGCTTACTTTATTTCGCTTTTTATTCATCGTTTAAGGTTGGCCAAATTATCCTTTTCAGCGGGCTTTTAGGCCACGACATCCGGCGATCCATGCGCATACGCCAACGTTGGGCGCAGCACCTTTTGTCCGTTATAGGGGTTCGGGTACAAATAATTGGGACGCCGCCCGATTTCCCCTGCATTTTAATGAGCAATCACCGTTCTTATCTAGATCCTGCAGTGATCTTACATGATGCCCAAGTTTATGCCGTTTCCAAAGCCGAGGTTGCCAAATGGCCCATCATTGGCTTTGGGGCAAAAGTGTCGGGGGTGCTGTTCTTAAAACGAGAAAGCGTGGAAAGCCGTAAACGGACGCTGCAAGGTATCGCGGAGAAACTGCAGGAAGGATTCCCGGTGCTGCTTTTCCCCGAAGGCACTACGCATTCAGAGCCGGCCACTTCGTCGTTCAAGCCCGGCGGTTTCAAACTTGCCGCCGCCGAGGGGTTTCCGGTTGTGCCTGTGGCGATTGACTATGCTTCTACGGCTGACCATTGGATTGGAAAGGACACTTTCTTGCCTCATTTTCTTCGCCGATTTGGCGAAAAGGAAATCCGGGTACAGGTCCACTACGGCGAGGCTATTTGGAGCGACGATCCACAGGTTTTGCTGAATGATGCCAAAATTTGGATTGACGCTGAACTTATTGATATTGCAGATAGTTTCAAGTGACAAGTTTCAAGTGACAAGGACACAAATAACAAAGAGTTTAGGATACAGGTTTTGAAAACCGACAGGCTTACATACCTTTGCGCCTTTAACGGTTTACCCGTTTACCCGCCATAGCCCGATTAGGGCGAAGGAGGGCTTTGATAGGAAAATAAATGTTTACCCGCCGTCGCCCTAAACGGGCTATGGCGGGTAAAGGCTCCATAGTTCAACGGATAGAATGGGAGTTTCCGGAACTTCTGATAGTGGTTCGATTCCACTTGGAGCTACTCAATCATCCCCCAACAGTGTAGTGCTGGCGGGGGATTTTTTCTAAAGGATTATGAGAATCAACATTTTACTCGGGATTATCGTCATCGCAGTAGGTATATTGACCTGCAAAAATCTCCAAAAAGCGAAGACTGAAGAAACCGCTGCCACACCCGCAGCAGAAGAAAAACAATTGGGCCTGAGGGCCTCTCATGTGATTGATGAAGAACGCCCGGATACCGTACAAGGCACCTATCAGGTGCGTCAGGCCCCCAAAATGGTGCAAGTACCCGTAGATGTGCTGCCACCGCCTTCTGCCAGCAAAAAAGCCTACCTCAGCACCGGCTGGTGGCATCTCAACATGGCTTTTCAACCCAGCGATACCACTATTCACCACAATTACCAGGCAAAATGGCTGCAATTTCGGGAGGATCAAACCTTTGATGTGCTCATCAAAGGCAAGGTTGTAGATACTGGCCGCTGGAATTATGACAGTGTCAAAAATGAAATCCTGCTCTCCTGCAAAGACCCCTATATCAACAATTCATGGGGCGTGCAGGACAAGGGCTTTGTGATGATCTGGAAAGGAAATACCTCGCTGAATGTCACCGGGATTCAGGTGCGCGTGGTGGGGCAGCGCGAAACACCGAAATGGTAGCCCCCTACCCTATTTTCCATCACTGATTCTCATGGCTATCAATAGTTTCACTGATGTCATTGCGCGGCTTGAGCAGATTATCGCTTGGGCCAAATCCAACGAATCGCCCTTGGGCTATTTCGCAGCGCTTTATTATAAAATGACGCTGGCTGTGCGCGATGCTGTAATGCGGGGCGAATTTGAGAACGGCTCCAGGATGGAACAGATGGATGTGGCCTTTGCCCGGCGTTATCTTGATGCTTTTGATACCTGGCAGACAGGTGGCACGCCCACTGAATCCTGGCGAGTTGCCTTTGAAGCAACCAAAGAGGACCAAAATACCGTGATGCAACACTTGCTATTGGGCATGAATGCACACATCAACCTTGATCTCGGCATTGCTGCTGCTACCGTTCGTCAGCGCGACGCAATTTTCGGCATGCGCAAGGATTTTATGCACATCAACCAGATCATTGAATCACTCAGCAATCAGACCCAAAGCCAGTTAGCCAAGATATGGCTGCCTTTTGCCTGGTTGGACAACCTGTTTCGCTCAGAAGATGAAGGTTGGATCGGGTTTAGCATCAGCACGGCACGGGGCGCTTCGTGGAAAGTGGCTCAATTGATGGCTTTTGCACCGGACCGGGCTGCAGAAAATGCAATTATTGCAGAATTGGATAAGAATGTAGCCTTTTTCGCAAAAAAAATCCATTCGCCCGGAATGTGGCTTCGATGGTTGTTGCGCTTGATGCGGCACTGGGAAGAGGGGTCGGTGAAGGAAAAAATTGAGATACTGGAGGCTATTTGAGAGGTTTCGCGCAGATGTTAGGCATATTATATTTCGCGCAGATGTTACACAGATGTA
>JANMME010000758.1:0-2847 GCA_031373015.1 Saprospiraceae bacterium | reverse complement strand
CTCGTAGGCTTGTCCTTCGCGCAAGAGCAGAACAAAAAGGACGTGGAAACCACCACCCCCAACACCCCGCGCTATGTCGAACTCGCCCAACAGCAGTACAAAATCAAAGACGATTTCAAACTGGTGGAAGACAGCCTCCAGGCACTCGCCACACGCCAGTTCCAAATCGAAGGCATCATCACTGAAAAGGTGACAGAAGTTAAAGCCAGCCTGAAAAACAGCCTCGAAGAACTCGAAGAACGCCGCACCAATACCGCCAGCGAATACCAGCACCGCACCATGAAATCGCTCAACGACCTCGCGTTGCTGCTCGCCGAAGCCATGCAGAACATGCAGGAGAAAATGGCCTCCGATATGCCCGGCAGCCAAAGCTGCGACAAGCCCGGCAAGGGCAAGGGCAAAGGAAAAGGTAAGGGCAAAGGGGATGGCGAGCCCAAAGACAAGATGAGCAAGGGCCAGGAAGACCTCAACAAGATCATGAAGGACCTCAAAGAGCGACTGGAAAAACAAGGCAAGGAAAAAGGCGGCAAGAAGCCCGGTGAAGGCGGCGGCGGCGGGGGCATGCAGCCCAGCAACAGCAAAGAATTTGCCCAACTTGCTGCCAAACAAGCAGCCCTCCGCGATGCACTCCGCAAACTCCAAAAGGAAAAACAGGAGCAGGGCAAGGGCGAAAA
The DNA here is from genome assembly GCA_031373015.1 of Saprospiraceae bacterium. Lineage (GTDB taxonomy): Bacteria > Bacteroidota > Bacteroidia > Chitinophagales > Saprospiraceae > M3007. Next base: position 2,173 of record JANMME010000758.1, on the reverse strand, counting down.
AGCCCTTGACGACATCATGGAGGAGATGAACAAGGTCGAGATAGACCTCGTCAACAAAAAGCTGAACAACGAGATGCTCCAGCGCCAGGATCAGATCCTGACCCGCCTGCTCGAACACGAAAAAGCCGAGCGCGAGCGCGAGCAAGACGAGCAGCGCGAAGCCGAGGTGGCCCGCCAACAGCAGCCGAAAATGCCACCCGCGCTCGAAGAGTACTTGAAAAAACGCCGGGCCGAGGTGGAGCAGTTCCGAACGGTGAGTCCGGCGCTGAAGCCTTATTACAAGCAGCTGGTGGAGGAGTATTTGAAGGGGAAGTAGGTTTCAAGTTTGCAGGAAGCAAATGGAAGACCTCACTCATACCGCCATCCGCACCATTTCCTCCGTCAAAAAAGCCAACAGGCCACAAATTCGTACCCCTTCAGCAGTATTGAAGGCATCGCTTTCGGGCGTGATGACAAAGCGGAAATCGGCCTTTACGTCGGCTGCGCTGATATAAAAGCCTTTGGAGATGGCAGGCGCGTTTGAGTATTTGATTTCAACCACCGCAATCTTGCCGCGCGGTGTAATCAGCAGCAAATCAGCCTCTGCGCCCTGTTGGGTTCGATAGTAATAATATTCCCACTCGCGCCCGCCTGTACGGCGGATTTGCTCGATTACATACGCTTCCCACGAAGCACCCACGTATGGGCTGCCAAGCAGGTCGTCCAGACTGCGGAAGCGAGCCAGCGCGTGAAAAAAACCAGAGTCGCGGAAATAAAATTTGGGCGATTTGGTAAGCCGTTTGCCGATATTGACAAAATACGGTTCTAATTGAGCAGCCAGAAAAGATCCTTCGAGCAATCTGAGGTATTTGTTGACCGTCTGTTTGGAGGTGTCCAAGGAGTTTGACAAGTCTGAGATGTTCAAAATCTTCCCGTGCAAATGAGCAAGCATACGGATAAAACGCAGCATCACTGGCGCCTGAACCTCCCAGCCCAAGACTCGAGACAGGTCGCGTTCCACAAAAGTAGTCGTGAAATGCCCGAGCCAGCGGCAGGCTGCCTCATAGTCTGTACTTAAAAATGCCTCAGGGAAACCGCCCCGCATCCAATGTTCACGCATGGTGCAGAGAGGCGACACTTCGGGCAGTGAAAATGGAGTCAGTTCGTGGTAAGCAATACGCCCGGCAAGCGACTCCGAACTGTCGCGCAAAATTGCAGGAGAGGCCGAGCCTAAGAGGATGAACCGGGCGGGTTCACGCTGTCGGTCTACCAAAGAACGTAGGAGGGGAAACAAGCGAGGCATGATCTGAATTTCATCCAAGATCACGCACTTGCCTATGTTGTCGGCCAGAAATGTCTCTGCGCTGGCCAATTTTCGCAGGTCATTTTCAGATTCCAAATCTAAGTAGAGTAAAGGTTTCCTGATTTGGGTTTCTAATGAGCGGGCAAGCGTGGTTTTTCCGACTTGTCGGGGGCCAATGATCGCTACGACCGGAAAGTGCAAAAGGTCGCGCATGATTTGGGCGGTTGCATTGCGATGAATCATACACAAAGGTAGTGCTTACCATGTAAATTGGCAACTGCAATTGCTAATTTACATGGTAAAAACCTTTGTACTTAACGAAATCCGGCCGTGCGTGGGTCTTTTGACCCCGCACCGCTGGAGTGACATTTAGAACAAGTAAAAGATCCTGCCCAAGATGTGCGGGGTAAAAAGACCACGCAGGACGAAGGTGGCTTTGGGCGATTCCCTAAAATTATATGGCGGGCAGGCGACAATTTTAGATTATTTCTCCCAAGACTTCTCCACACAGCAATACATTCACACCATTATTTGGAAAAAACCGGCTCCCCACCGCTCTGTTTTGACCCATCCTCCCAGGAAAAAACGAGCGCTCCGCTTTTTCGCTTTCCACACACTGATTACCGATTATCCGAGACAGCTGTAGTACCGTGGCGATTTCGTACCTGCTTTTGTGGGCGCGACAGCTACGTTTTATTGTCATTTCTTAATTATACGGATATAGGGTTGGGGCAAGTGATTGGTTGCCAAGCTTATTGACCGGGTGACTTTAAGTCACCCGGTCAATAGACAGCCTTTTGTTTCAACCCTTGCGCATTAATTCTACATTTGGTTACAACTTATTTTTTTCACCAATAAAACTATTCGTTTTATGAAAATTTATTCTTCTTC
>JANMME010000746.1:0-3506 GCA_031373015.1 Saprospiraceae bacterium | reverse complement strand
CCGGTCTCGGATATGCTGAGGGTTCGGTTGTTAGATAGTGAGGGGGTGACTTTAAGTCACCCCCTCACTTGCACGGTACATGTTTTGGATTTGGCTGGGAGAGTGGTTTTGGAACGGGAGGGGTTGAGCGGGGAGATGGCTGATTTGGATGTAAGGAGCTTCCCGGCGGGAGTTTATGTGGTGGTGTGGGTGTCCGGAGAGGGGTGTTTTTCGGGGCGGTTTGTCAGGATTTGAATGCGCATCAAGATCCTTTATTCCGCTCAATGTGGTGATTTTTATACACATTGAGCGGAATAAAAGAATTAAAACGGGCAAGCAGATCTTCACAACCCTCATCACCACGCTGGGTGTGTGTTTCGCAATCAAAGATGATAAACTTGGCTCGGCGGGAACAACAGCCCCAAAGCCTTGGGGGCCAATTTAAAGAGAGGGCCTTTTTCGTTCACCTTGCCTTCAGTTGTCCGTTTAATCAGGTGGTCAACGGTTATCAAACCCTGACCCAATAAAATGTCAAACTGAGCAGGAATTGGTTTTTGGGTGTGCTCGACTTTTTTATAGTGAAAATGCTCCTTGCCCGCGATGTTTATAGGTTCAGCGGCAATCCAAAAGGTTTCTTTGTGCTTGTGCAACAGTCGGCTGTGCAACAATTCCAAGACCCATACTGCGAAATCGCCAATGAGCGGCCTGTTGGAGTTTTCGTACAATAAGTTATTTTGATTGTCCATGCGCAACATTAGCCCTTGCGAATTTCGAGAAACGGTTGAAATAGTACAGTAAAGTTTGAGGGTTTCGCCCCGTAAATACCCGAAATTATCCAAAATTTCTTGCGCACTCTTCATTTTGCTCAATGACCAGTCGGGGACTTGGGCGAACAAATTTTTACGATTCCCCCGGTTGTCCCGAAAGGATTTTAATTCTATGCCTTTGTAGTCTGGATTCTTTGAGGAGTTGATTGGGAGATTCAGTTGGTCTTCAAGTGTTCGGCCAACAGCAGTGTCCGCTTGCAGGGATGCCGGAATTGGCCCTTTTGCGGAAATTGCCTTCAACTTCTCCAACAACTCATCGGCTACAAGATTTTGAACAGATTGGATGGCCAGAACCAGGTCTTTAAACGCATTACTGCCCTTATCATTCAACAAAGACTCTATGTCTGTTGAAGAAATGTTGACAACAAATAGTTTGGCCTGAAACTCAATAATGGCAATAATATCGTTTGGGCCAGCAATCTTACCCAAGTCTTTGAACCATATTCTTGGGTCGCCATTTTTGGTGAGCGGGCGATAAAGAGAGGCGACGGAGTTTGTTTGTTTTTCGGTGATTAGAAAGGCTTGTACCTGAATTTTGTGTTCTGGCCCTTGTCGTTGCATTTCATAGTTATGCACGGCTTTTTCTTTCAGAAACATCCGAACAGGCCCTGTTGCATCCAAAATGGATTTTTCGAGACCTGTTTTGGTTGTTTCAATTAAAGTAGCCTCGATTTGATTTTGGGTCAACAAACCAAAGCGTTCAAACTCGATTGCACGCAATGTTCTCATCGTTGCTTATTGGATGTTTTTTAAAATCTCCATAGCCACTGCCCGTGCCATAAGTGGTGGGACAGCATTGCCAACCAGCGTAAATTGTGGCACTTCATACTTGCGCTTATTGCCTCCTGTGGAGCGTTTCCCCTGAAAAACAAACGAATCGTCAAATGATTGAAGGCGTGCCATTTCCCGAACCGTCAAGGCCCTGGGTGCAGCATAATGGATATAATCATCGGCAATGGTCATTATGGTTGGACTTTGGCCTTCAGGTTTTAGTACGTTGTAACTGCGTTTATCCGATTCAAGCCCCAGTGTTTTTAATTCATTTTTTGCACGATCATAATCACCTTCTTTTAAGATTACGTCAAGCCTTTGAATTACCTCGTCATTCTGTTTGCTGGTTTTATGATTGTGTAAGGGTGCAACTACATGGGACAGGGTATTGTCCAGTTCTTCTATGTTTTTCACATAGAAAGGGTTCTTGGCATTTGAAAAACGCCCGTTGAGACGGCCTTTTTTTGACCATTCTGAATATGTCATCCCTTTATCCAGGTCAATTTTTCCATTGATTTCGCGTTTGCGCAACAAGGCCAGCATGCGATCGGAAGTGCCATTGAAACGAGCCTTTATATCTGTTGTTTCGTAACTGAATTTTTCGTCGTCATTATCAATGAAGTCCAAATCATGCAAGGCTTCAAATACACTCACCTTATCGTTTTCATTGACCGTGGGGGGTACTGTAGCGATCATTTTTTGGTCTTTCCTGCAACCAATAAAAAACACCCTTTCGCGGTTTTGTGGCACGCCGTAATTGGATGAAAGTGCCACGAAGGGTTCATCAATTCGGTATAGCCTGATTTGAGCCAATATTTCTTCAAACTCCGCTTGGCGCTTGGATTTATTTACAAACACACGCAGACCATTGACACATTCGTCAAACGAGTACGTGTAAATAGCCAAGGCATCTACAATCTCCTTTACCTCCGCTCGATAGTCTGTGACAGGATTGAGGCTCTGAAATGCCCTATTGATCGTTTCAACGATGAATTCAGGCTCTATAGTGGTAAGAAAGTTGTTAAAATGTTCCGCAAAAGAATCGTTGTCAAGGTCACAAAACGCCTTTTCGTTGATGACCTTTTTACGGATATACGCAAGTTCACTACTCCTTTTGAGCAAATTAAACCCATGGCGAATCGTACTGATCCCAGCATCGGTCTTGCTGGTCTTATAATCAACTATTTTTGGCGTGAGTTGCTTAAACTTGTTTTCAATATTTTGGATGTAACGCTCTTGTGCAGCCTCCAATTCTTTCTCTTTGGCAATCTCAAACTGAAGTCGGAGGCTATAGCAATCAAGTAAAAAACTAGAGGCGCCTTCTGCTTTTTTTAGTTGTGCTAGAAATGCCAATAATTGTGGGAATTCTTTCAAATCTACGATGGAGCGAATTTCCTGAAGAATCATTTCTCTAATCCGCCCCTCTTCTTTGGTTAAAATGCCCTTCACATTCTCCATGACGAAATATTTCGGCCTCAATTGGCGGATAACCTTCAAGTAATGGGCAAAAAGGTCGTCTTTTTTGTCAAATTTCTTGCGCTTACCTGCGAGACTAAAGCTTTGGCAGGGTGGTCCGCCGCAAACAACGTCTACTGGTCGTCCGTGAAGAGATTTGATAAGATTATCTAAAAAGTCGGGTTCGGTAATGTCTTGTTTTAAAAAAGCCACCTCTAGGCCAAGTTGGTGATTGTAGCGAGCCAAATGCGTCAGCTCACAGTTATCGTTGATGTCGCTTGCCAGCAAAAAATCGTATAATTTATTGCCTTGTTCAGCTTGCAAAAAACCTTCGCTAAATCCGCCAGCCCCGGCAAATAGGTCAACAAACGTGAACTTTTGTTTCCCCACATAGTAAGATTCATCCTCGCAGACAATCCTCACTTCTGCATTGGCTTTGCGGCCTTCGACCAAAGAAAGTATTTTTTCTTTGAT
>JANMME010001017.1:0-2891 GCA_031373015.1 Saprospiraceae bacterium | reverse complement strand
TTTTTTTCTTGCCAAGAAGAGTTGAACGAATTGGTCAATTTTCTTTCTGTAGAAACGATAACTGTGCATGAGCCTGATCGCACGGAATACGGAGACTTCCAAACCAACCAAGACCTCGCCCAACGTGTCGCCAGTCTGCTGCAAACAGAAGGTGTTGTACCAGAAGTTTTAGTAGAGCCAACTTTTGGGAAGGGCAATTTCGTTTTGGCGGCATTGCGAACTTTTAATCACTTAAAACGCGTAGTGGGCTATGAGATTTACAAGCCATACGTTTGGGAAACTAAGTTTGCCATCCTCGATTTTTTCTTGCAAAACCCAAACCGCCCCAAACCTGAAATCAAACTTTTTCATCAAGATGTTTTTACTGTTGATTTTCAAAGACTTGGTAAAGAAATGCTTGGTAGCGAAGTGTTGATTTTGGGGAATCCACCTTGGGTTACGAACGCAGAATTGGGCAGCCTTCTCTCTTCAAATCTACCCAAAAAATCCAATTTTAAAAACCTTAATGGCCTCGACGCCATGACTGGAAAAGGTAATTTTGACATCGGGGAGTACATCACGGTTATACTGCTTCGTGCTTTTCAAAACCATTCCGGAAGGATGGCTTTTTTGCTGAAAAATGCTGTAGTGAAAAACCTAGTGTTTGACCAGAAAAAATCGGCTTTCCAAATTGGGCACATAAAGCAGGTTTCAATAGATGCAAAAAAAGAATTTGACGCATCGGTGGAAGCTTCTCTGTTTATATGTCGGTTGAACCAGATTCCCGAATATCAATGCAGTTTGGCAAGTTTTGAACCCGATATCAAGGACAGGTCATGTTTTGGTTGGGTGGATAGCCATTTCGTATCGAATGTTGAAAAATATCGAGCAGTCAACCGTTTCGATGGGATTTGTCCATTCGAATGGCGACAGGGGTTGAAGCACGATTGTTCAGCAGTCATGGAATTTGAGCGTGTCAATGGCCACTTTGGCACGGGTCGGGGGCAAGTTGTCCATCTAGAAAACGATTTGGTGTATGGGATTTTGAAAAGCTCTGAACTGAAAGGTGGTGCAATAACAATTGCAAAAAAATTTACCATCGTTACCCAACGCAAGGTCGGCCAAGACACGGCCTACATCGAACGGCTTTTCCCTGAAACCTTTGCTTACCTTGATGCGCATCGTGAGCAGTTCGCAGATAGGAAGTCGAGCATTTACCGAGGCAAGCCTTCTTTCTCGATTTTTGGTATCGGCGACTATTCGTTCCTGCCCTACAAAGTGGCTGTTTCAGGGCTTTACAAATCACCTTCTTTTACGCTAGTGTTACCGGAAAACGGCAAGCCGCTTATGCTCGACGACACTTGTTACTTCATTGGCTTTGAAAAGAAGATTGACGCAGGGTTTGTTTATGCTCTGCTGAATAGCCCGTTTGTAAAAGACCTGCTTAATGCTATTTCATTCCTTGATGCAAAGAGGATTTTTACCAAAGAAATTTTGATGCGGATTGACTTGGCCGCAGTATCTGAAGCTATCGAATTTCACGAGATTGAAAAATTACTCGAAAGCGCAGGACTTTGTGGAGTTGCAAAAGAATCTGATTTTAAAGACTTTTGCCGAGCATTGCAAAGTACCGGGCAGTTGCAACTTTTTTAAAATTCCCCCATGCGCATCGGCCTCTTCTTCGGCTCCTTCAACCCCATCCACATCGGGCACCTCATCATCGCCAACTTTATGGCCACGCAGACAGAGCTCGAGCGCGTGTGGCTCGTCGTCAGCCCGCAAAACCCATTAAAGCCCAAGAAAACGCTTGCCCGCGATCACGACCGGCTGCATTTGGTGCGCCTCGGTATTGGCGACAACCCCCTGCTCCGGGCTTCCGACGTAGAATTTCAGTTGCCCAAGCCGTCATACACCATTGACACGCTCGCGTTTTTAAAAGAAAAATACCCCGAACACCAGTTTGTGCTCATTATGGGCGCCGACAACCTCGGCTCGCTTCATCTTTGGAAAAACTACGAACAAATACTCGCAGATTACGACATTTACGTCTATAAACGCCCGGCTTACGAGCTCGGTGCTTTCGCCGAGCATCCCCGCGTTCGCATCTGCGAAGTTCCCCCACTCGACATATCCGCCACCTACATTCGCGATTGCATCCAAACCGGAAAATCTGTGCGCTATCTTGTGCCCGAAGCAGTTTGGGAATACCTCGAGTCGGGGAGTTTGTATCGTTAACAAATTTGAACATTGAAAACTAAATATCCAACGTCCAACAAGGAATGTCCAATGTCCAAGTCCGCATAGGCAACCCATTCTCCTGCCCTTGCACCATTCCAGCACTTCTCTAAATCATCAAACCACCGAACAATACCCGTAGCTATGCGCCTACTTTCCCTTCTCCTATTTCTGCTTTCTATTTTAGGAAATACAATCGCCCAAACCGACACGATTTTCCCGCCCCTCACCATCGGCGAATGGCAGGAGCACCTGCCTTGGCAGCGCTCGAGATACGTCACGCAAAGTAGTGAGAAAGTCTATTACGCTACTGAATGGGCGGTGGTAGAAATTGACAAGGCCGACCGTTCTTCCCGCTTTATCACCAAGGTGGAAGGGCTCAGCGATGTGGGCATGAACCTATTGCGCTACAATGCCGCAGCCAAAGTCTTGCTCCTTGCTTATACCAATAGCAATCTCGACCTTTTTTATTCTGCTGACCGCAGGGTGGTCAACCTGCCCATCATCCAAAAGAACCCCAACATTGTGGGTGACCGGCAGATATACAATGTCTTTTTTGACGGTAAAATCGCTTATTTCGCTTGTGGCTTTGGGATTTTTAAGTTCGATCTCGAAAATGCCGAAGCCGAGTACACGGTGTTTACCAACATACCTGTCCGTTCCTTTGACATTTACAA
>JANMME010000647.1:0-2874 GCA_031373015.1 Saprospiraceae bacterium | reverse complement strand
TATATCGTGGTGCCAGAGACAAGTACTTATCAAAAGCCGAATAATGTAACCGTGTGTAGTTTGATTTCGTTCTTATCGGAAGAAATTCCGAAAATAGGCTGAAGGGCAATGTCGTTGACTACCACGGGGGGAGATGAAGATGAAAACGTTGATCGTGCGCTAAGGAAGCCGTGTAAAAACCGTTCTTTTTAAAATTTAATATCATGATTTCTCGCTTTTTCCAAGTCTGTTTGCTGGTATTCTGTTCTCTTTTTTGCCGTCAAGAACGAGCATTAGCTTCCGATGTAAGCTTTCTGGTATATGCTTGTGTACCTAGCTGGGAATTATTGGGTTCGATTCATTTCGACATAGATACGGCACAAAAAAGCGGACCGTTTTTTGTCCGCCTGGAAGGCCCCAATGGTTTATTGGACACTATGGAAGGGTTTTCTGGGCCTTCTTATACTTACACCGGGCTTAAAGCAGGCGAATACATCATTGAAATTCAATGTTGCGCCACCTGTTCAGCCAGATGCACCTTAGAAGTAAAATCCTATACTCCAATAACCGTGACGGGAAGGTCCGTTATGTTCACACAAGAACTAACCCTGCCTTTAATAGATTCTAGCGCTTTATTGGTAGCCTTGACGGAATTTGAAAAGGACCAAACCGGTTTTTGTGACCTAAATTTCTCCTTATACAATGCTCAGGAGTTGTCGTTAGAAATGATCCATAAAATGCTGGAACAATGTATGGTGGCCATTCAAAAAATCCAGAACGAAGCCTTTCAGGAAGGAGCTGATCCTGACGCCTGGCTGGAAGAGGAGGTCAAGTTGCTGGCCCGTTTTGATGAGAAAGGAGATTTGTTGTGGGTATACTCAGCTGGGTTTTGAGTGCGATGATGCTTTTCGGAGTCTTCCTTGGCTTGGCTTACGCCACCTTGTTGATTGCCTACCAAGTTGGTTGGCGCATCTTACCCGAACTTTCTTTGCCAAATAATAATAAAGCAAAAACCCCCATTACCGTCCTCATCCCCGCCCGCAACGAAGCAGCGAACATTAAGGCTTGCCTGAGGTCTATTTTAGAAGGGAGTTACCCTCCAAATCTTTTGGAAATCATCGTATTGGATGATTTTTCAGAAGATGGAACAGTACAGGTACTAAACAAACTTCCCGAAAGTTCCAAACTTTCGGGAAGTTCCATTTCCTGCATCCGCCTGGCCGACCACCTCCCCCCCGAAGCCCAATGCACCCCCAACAAGAAAAAAGCCATCGAACTTGGCATAGCCCACGCCAAAGGCGAAATCATCGTGACTACTGACGCGGACTGCATCGTCCCGAAAGACTGGCTGAGATTCATAGCGTCTGCCTTTGAAAACCAGCAGACCAAAATTGTTTGCGCCCCGGTTGCATTCCACCGAGAAAAAAAACTGCTCCAAAGATTCCAATCGCTGGACTTTTTAGGGCTGATGGGCATAACAGGAGCCGGCTACCAATTGGGCTGGCATGCAATGGCCAATGGCGCCAATCTCGCTTTCCGAAAACAGGTTTTTGAAGCCGTGGGCGGCTACTCCGGCAACGAGCATTTGGCCTCGGGCGACGATATGTTTCTCGTGCAAAAAGTGGCGACTCGCTGGCCGGGTAGCGTGAAATTTCTCAAAAGCCCTGAAGCGACCGTATTGACCGAAGCCGCGCCGACTTGGCGGGCATTCTGGCACCAAAGGCTGCGCTGGGGCACTAAAAACGCCGCACTTCCAAGTTGGCCAATGCGGCTGTCTATGCTTACAGTCTTCCTTTTTTGCTGGAGCATTTGGGTGAATCTGGCATTGGCCATTGTTTATACCCTTGTTGGCGTTCTCTTCCAAAACCAGGCTGCCGCTGTTGGCGTCCTCGCCAACAGCCTCTGGATCTTCCTCTTTCAAATAATGCTCAAAGCTGTTTTTGACTTTTTTTTCCTTTCGGAAATATGCCGCTTTTTCAATCGAAAGGATTTGCTGCTCAGATTTTTGCCTTCCTTCTTTTTGCACACGGCGTATATCTCCCTCATCGGTACGGCGAGTATTTTTACCAAAAAATATGAATGGAAAGGGCGTAAAAGCACCTGATCCTTGAGATTACCGCCGTGGACCATTAAACAAAATACACCTTAACCCGTTTCTCGCTCGCCCCTCTCACACTCTCACTCTCTCACACCTCTCACACCTCTCACTCTCTCACACCGCTCACTCATGTCCCACTTAAAAGAAGGCGATCTCGCCCCCGCATTTTCGGTCCTCAACGAAAAAGGCCAAACGGTAAATCTTGCCGATTACAAAGGCAAAAAACTCGTGCTCTATTTTTACCCAAAAGACGATACGCCAGGCTGTACCGCTGAATCCTGCAGCCTGCGCGACGGTTACCCGCGCTTTCAAGCCCAGGGCTATGAAATTTTGGGCGTAAGCCCCGATTCTGTAAAAAAACACGTCAAATTCCAGGACAAGTACAGTCTTCCGTTCAATTTGTTGGCCGACGAAGACCACGCCGTGGCTGAGGCTTACGGTGTTTGGGGCGAGAAAAAATTCATGGGCAGGGCTTATATGGGTATTTTGCGCACTACCTTTGTTATTGACGAATCGGGTAAGATTTCACGGGTAATTTCAAAAGTGGATACGGAGAACCATACGGAGCAGTTGCTGGAGCAGTAGTGATATACATTTCCGTGTTAAGTAAATTTCAATTGCTGATATTATCAGTTTGAGTAGTTTTACGGCTTGCCCGCCGAAGCCTTCCTGCCTGCCGAGCCTTGGCGGGCAGGGGCGTAGGCGGGCTCGTATTTTTCAACTTTTTATCCGCCGAAGCCTTCCCGCCTGCCAAGCCTTGGCAGGCGGGGGCGTAGGCGGGCCTTTTGTTAAGTCAA
>JANMME010000642.1:0-1985 GCA_031373015.1 Saprospiraceae bacterium | reverse complement strand
GGCAAATTCAAAAGCCGTTGTTGCATATTGCACTGGGGACGGATTTTTGAATTAGGCCATTGATAGTTGCATTTCGTAATTTATCAAAGATTTGCAAAGACCTTCCAATGGGTTTTCACTTGAAAAATGCATAACCTTTCTAAATTTTTTTTGTAAATTTGCCAACTCAAACCATCCACAGACATGGTCGAAGCACCCGAATATATTTCTGATGTGCGGTTTAATTTCAGCAATGGCCCAATCCGCTTTTATGGGAACGGGATGACAGATGAGGGGTTTTACAAGCTCTGCATCGAAAACCCTGAGCTCCGTATCGAACGTACCCCAAATGGTCAAATCATTATCACGCCTCCAACTACCTCTGAAACTGGCCGTCAAAATTTTGAAATCTCCATGGAAATTGGCCTTTGGAATCGTCAATACAAACTAGGCCATGTCTTTGACTCTTCCACGGGATTCAAACTGCCCAACGGAGCCGAGCGCTCTCCAGATACTTCCTGGATTTTGAAAGAGCGTTGGGAATCTTTGTGCCCCGGCGACAAGCAGAAGTTCGCGCCCATTGTACCTGATTTTGTCTTAGAACTGCGTTCCCAAGATCAAAGCCTAAACGAACTCCGAGAAAAAATGGCGGAATACATGGATTGTGGCTGCCGACTCGCTTGGCTTATTGACACACAAAACCGGCGAACTTATGTGTATTCAGAAAACGGCGATATCCAAACGGCCAAGTTTGAAGACGAACTGTCTGGATATGATGTACTGCCCGGATTAAGCGTCCGATTAGCCGATATTTTGGATTAGACCTTACAACTTACCCTCCATCCAGTGGAGTGTGTATTCAAACACCTCCTCCTTTTCTTTTTCATTGTGTATCTCATGGTAAAGCCCCGGCCATTCACGATGCGTCACATCGCCTTTTACCCGTTCGGCAAACCTGCGCGTGGCATCTGGGGAAGTGATCTTGTCGTCGCCGCCGTGTTGTAGCAGCACCGGGATTTTGAATTCCCCGGCCCAAGTGTCCAGCCATTTTGCCCCTTCCAGCAAAGCGATGCCCGCTGCTGCGCTAAGCTTGTCGTGTACGAGCGGGTCGGCCTGGTAAGCCTTCACTACCGCTTCATCATGGGAGATAAAATGCGCCGCCAAGCCCGTCGGCAAAGTCAATGTAGGCATAAAACGCTTCAAGATTTTTCCGGCTACTACTTTAAAAGCCGGCGCCTCGAACGCCAGGCGAATCCAAGGAGCTGTGGCAATCAGCCCTGCCAAATCAGGCTCATGACGGGTCACAAAATTCAACACCAACCCACCGCCCATGCTGTGGCCATAGAGGAATAGTGGAGTGCCTGGGTACATCTGCCGCGTTTTCTCAAGCAATTGACCGATGTCATCGAGCAACACTTCGAGATTTTGGGCATGGCCACGCTTGCCATCACTTCGCCCGTAACCTTGGTGATCAAAGCCAATTACGGCAATTTGATGGCGGTTAAACCATTCGGCCATATAACCGTAGCGTCCAATATGCTCGCCCTGACCGTGTACCAGCGCGATGACGGCGCGCGGGCTTTTTACCGCCCAATGCGTAGCAAAGAGGTTGAGGCCTTCGGCGTTTTTCCAGTGTAATTGTTCCATTATTCGGGCAAATATTCCTTCCCGCCTTCGCTGTAAAGCACCAATTTGGCGGTTTTGTTGAAGGGTTTTATTTTCTTTTTGAAAAATGAGGTGGCCGCGTCTTTTGGTCCAAGGTTGGCAATGAGGTAGCTGAATTTGCCATCGTTTTCCAGCAAGCGAAACACTTCCTTTTGCCCTCGGAAGGCAGCATTGGTAGCTGGCAGGTCCGTTGTGCTTCGCTCCAGTTCCACCGCATAACCTTTGAATCTGGGCGGCAATGGTAAGATGCGAACCTTTGTGTCCCCGCCATTGCAAGAAGAAGGGCGGGCAGTTTTTGGGTCAGAAATCTGGCGCGGCGCTGGGGCTGGGGCAGCAGTTTC
>JANMME010000586.1:0-13037 GCA_031373015.1 Saprospiraceae bacterium | reverse complement strand
CGCGAATGGTTTCAGGCCAACAAAGGCAACTATGAGGCGGCACTCGACAATATGAAACAATTTGCCCGCTCGGTTGAGATTGCGCTGGGGGAAACCGATATGCTGGAATCCGCTACGCTGTTCCGCATTTACCGCGACGTGCGTTTTTCCAAAGACAAGTCGCCATACAAAAACAACTTTGGCTTGAGCCTGCGCCGGGCCACCAAACGCCTCCGGGGTGGGTATTACCTCCAGATAGAACCGGGTGGATCGTTTGCCGGCGGAGGTTTCTGGCAACCCAATGCGGAAGACCTGAAGCGTATCCGCGCCGAATTCGCCGTAGACGATCAGCCGATCCGGGAAATCATGGCGGATCCCGGCTTCCGGAAATATTTCGGTACCCTGCAAGGAGATGAATTAAAAACAGCGCCACAAGGATTTGACAAGAATCACCCCGCGCTCGACTTGCTCCGCAAAAAGAGCTTTGTCGCGACACGGAATTTTACGGACGCGGAGGTAACCAGCGATTCATTTCTGCAGGAAGTGACGCAAACCTTCCGGGCCATGCGACCCTATTTCGATTATATGAGCATGGTGCTGACCACTAATTTGAACGGGGAGAGTATTCTAGAAGATTAAGAATAACATGGTAATCAAATCATTTTTTTGGTCTATAGCCCTTGGCCTGATTGGCCTGTTTGGCTGTAGAACGAAACAGGAATGTCCAGGAATTAACCGGGAAGAATATTCAGACAAACAAGTTGATTCGGTTTTAGCAAAACAAGCATCCGTATTTCGGGACACGTTGTTGAAACGGTTTGAGGAAACACCCATTAAAGGATTGAATTACAAGGCTTATCATCTGTTTTTCTATTCCTCCTTTGGTTATGGGGAATCCATTAAATTTGAAATCAATCACTACGGCTGTTTTCTTACCGTAAAATGTATCGGTAAAGGACATTCCTGTCCTGAATGCCGTAATTATAAAGCAAAAATTACCGAAGAGGAATGGAATCGACTAGAAGCAATGATTCATGAATTCGACTTTTGGACAGCCGAACCATTTAGAAAAAATGAAGGCGTATTGGATGGCTATGTATTGTTTCTGGAAGGCAACAAGCCTGAAGCAGCCGTCTGTGATCAAAAGACCTATCAATTTGTTGGCCGGAGTTCGCCCAGGTTTGACAAAATGGGAGCATTATGCAATTACATCATGGAATATAAAGATGAGCTAGTTTTTAGTTACAGCCAAAGGTAACTCACTCAGCCTTCACTTCCGCTCAAACACCGTTGGCGCAAAGGCTCCTGTCTTGTGCCGTCTATTCAAGTCGGCTATGCCGCCCTTCTTCTCTCCCCTCACTCTTTGGTTGTGAGGTTATGGCAAGGGGCCATATTCGGGTGAACCGCCTGGAACAAGTGTACATTCCCAATATCATCCATCCCGCAAGCGACTTCCTCACGGATCGGTTGACGGTTTTTGGCGGACCCAAAGTGGCGAATGTCGAGTCGTTCCGTATCTTAGCTATCAGATTATTATACTACAACAATAAAATATATGAAAAGCGCACTGCTTCTTTCAGCCCTCATAATTTTTGCCGCTTACCTATATTCGACCGTAAAAAGCAAATACGAGGCATCGAAATATCTATTTTATGACATTTCCTATGGTCCGTTCACCATAAAGGTGTCAGGTAAGCCCATTAAAAACGAGGGTGAGCATGGAGGAAAGGTCTATTTTGAGCATGTGACCTATAAAGTTTTTCATGATGGCAAGCCTGTTGATTTTCCCAATACAGAAAATAACACCAAGCACTCGACCTCTTTAAATATGGTTATGGCATTGTCTGGTACACCTGTCCCAACCTTGTTGGTGGCCGGTCAAGCATATTATTTGCTATTCCTGGAGAACGGTGTTCCAGTAGTAGAGCAAATTCCACTTATGTATTCGCTCCAATTTTTGGACAGTCAAAATGGCCAGCCCGGCCCGCGATTGGAGTTATTTAGAAAAGCAGAGCTTGCTGATTTGGATAAATTAGATACCTATGAAGGTGGTCGATATTTGATGATTAGCAAAAACATAATGATTGATCTACAGACCCATAAAACCTGGGATTTGAACAAGAACAATCAGGCTGTGGAAAATTACTCATTTCCTCAACCGGAGCATGCATTGGCTTTATCACCGAACGAAAAATGCATCGTTTTTAATGCCGCATTTCAAACCTGGAACGCACCAGAAGAGGATTGTCCGGATTCCGAACACGCCCTTGTAGTCTATGATTTTGCGGAGGACAGCGGTTATTTGGTTAAATACGACGACACTGATACACGCTTGACAAGTTGGCAAGATGTTGATAGTCAATGGTTTAATGCCTATTTTGAATGGAAAAAATCCTCAACAGGCGATCGCCTGCAACTACGCAAATTCGAAAAACTGCCCAATTGGACGGGCAGATTCAGTGAAGAGGGTGCTTACTACACGCTCTACCCAGTAAAACCAGGGATGTTGGCCGTTTTTTTGGATTTTGTGCTTTCGCAAATGGGATGGTCGAAGGACAATATTCTGGAAGAAAAATCACATGAATATACCGGACATTGCTTCTACCTTGGATCCGGAACGACAAAAGTGGACGTTGTTTTTAAGGAAGATGAGCAAACATTGTCATTTAGCAAACATCTATACGACGATAAGACCCCGGAAAATATAGGCATAGTGAAAAAAATCGGCGATGCCTTCGAAGCTGAACTTAGTGAAGGAAAGCATCAGGAGCATTTTGGGCGGATCATTCGTCGTAAATACTAAAACTAATTTTCACACGCTCTAAAATTACTACTTAATTATGGGCAATATTCTTATTATCCTCGTAGTCCTTTTTCTAATTGGCCTGGTCTACATCACCGCTTCACCCATGCCCGGCGGGGATTATGGAGTGGGGTACGCGTTTGCTCTTTTGATTTGCGGTGGAGGGTTTGTCCTTTTTACGGGGCTACTCGCCTGGAACCTCAGCAGAAACAACTGTTTCGACTGGGTCGAAATGCCCGACAGTCAGCGAAATTTGCTTGTTTTCTTCGGGTGGGTAGCATTTGTGATCGCAATTTATGTCAGTGCTGCTCTAAGAACGGGAAAGCCCGTAGGTGGGATCCTTACATTTCTTAATTGGCTTTCGGATGCAAAAGCTGCTTACTGGTTGCCCTTGTTGATGCTAGTTCCCTCGTACATACTTCTTAACATTGAGCGGGAGGCAGGCTTTGCGCCCGAATTTGTCAAATTACTAATGAGAACGGGTTTTGTGCTGAGCGTTTTAATGAGTTTGGGTATCCTGTTTGGTTATTTTCGGGCGGTGCTTATTAGATAGAAATAGAGCTGGGGGGCCCTGCCATAATACCGCTGGCGCAAAGGCTCTGCCTTGTGCCCGCTATCCAAGTCGGCTCTGCCGACCCTTTCAATTGTTAGAATCCCCCTCACTTCCGCTCAAACACCCAAACCTGCGCCTTATTCTTCGGCGTGTACCCATTCATCGCTTCCCGCCAAACGTACGTGGGCTTACCACTCGGATTCAAATCCACCAGCCCGACCATGTTGTATTGGCTGCGGTATTGATCGTACCAGTTGAAAATATCCTGGGCAGAGGCATCCGATTTGGTCCAGGAGAACGGCGAATTGACAAAAATCAGGAATTTAGGCCGGGACTTTTCGATCTCGGCGATCATTGCCCGTTGCATTGCCAGGCTGTACGACTGATTTTCCATCAGGGGATAGGCATAAATGAAACCGGTGGCAGGCAGCCGCTTGCTGTAAAAACAGATCTGCGGCTCAGAGCCGAGGATGGCTATTTTGTCCTGCTCACTGGAGTTGGCGCGGATGAAGCGCCCGATTTCCAGCGAAGCTTCGAATGGGTTGGTCGGAGAATAGGTTCTGGCCGCCATTTTGCTGAGGTCTTCTTTGAAAAAGGTGGTGCTATGCCTGAAAATCGCCAGTGCCGCCATACCTGCGAAAAGCAGCAACGGCACTACGCGCATCCAGGGCGTCTGCGGCAAGCGTTCCCCCAAAAATTGCAGGGCAACCCCGACCAATAAGGCCAATGCCGGTAAAAACACGATGAAATAATGTTGGCGGAAATACAGTCCCGGCACCACGCAGGCAAAGGAACAGACTGCAAATGCGACCATCAGCCAACGTTGTGGAAAGCTGGTCTGGGGTAAAAACAAAACCACCAAACCCGCGAGCCCTGTCAGCCAAAACAAGCCATACCCTTCCATTACCCCAGGAAAATTCAAACTCAATAACCGCCAGGCATCACTGCCGGTTTTGATCCCGACATACTGCCCGGCATAATCCACCGTCCAGTGCCAGAATTGGCCGAAAGTGCCCGTAATCAAGGCTGTCAGCAACACCAGCAGGTATGGCAACACCATCGCACCAGCGTATCCGGTAAGTCGGAGCGGCATTTTTGTTCGCTCGGCAGACTCCCGCTGTCGCTCGATCAGCCAAAACGCCAGCAGCCCGAACAACATCAAAAAGACCCCCTGCTGCTTCATGATGAACGCCAGCCCGAAGCAAAATCCGCTCCCGGCTAAGCGCAGCCAGCTGGGCCGTTCCGCATACTGCAACAAGGCGAGGAACCCGCACAAACCAAACAGTGCGTTGAAATGCGTGGCATGCGCCGCGAAGCCAAGGGATCCTGGCGACAGCGACAGCAAGGCAAAAGATGCCGCTGCAAACAATGCCGAGCTTTCGTTGAGTAATTTCTTTCCAATAAAGAATACCAGCAGAATACTCGCCAGGTTGACCACCAGCAGACCCAGATGAACCCCTGTCGCACTTTGCCCGAAAACAGCCATCAACAGGGCGTACAGGTAATAAGTCCCGGGCAATTTCATGCTGTAGGCTATTTGATATGGCGGGATGCCTTTCAGCAGGAGCTGACCCATGAGCGCGTATTCGCCTTCGTCACGTTCGAGCGGAAGCCCGAGCAGGCGGCAGCGCACCAGCGCGACGAACAGCAGGATAGCTGCTAGGCAGATGTAGAGAAAGATCTTGTTTTCGGTGGGATTGGGGGAAGTTGGGTGTGGCTTTTTCATTTTGTCTAGCCCTAAAGTAACTTAACAAGTTAAGAGAGAATCCTCGAGGGCTTTACATTTCATAAAACTGTCCTGCGGAGGTTTTGCAAAGATATGCCAAACAGCCTGTTGATGCCGCACTTGGTATAGTCCCCGAGTTGCCTAACTTAAGCATCTATAGCCAAATTAGGCAACCCGGGGAATTCCAACCCACCACCTCACATCTTCGCAAACGCAACAGTAGCAACGCTGCCCGAAATATTCTGAACACGCAACCAGTAGTGACCTTTGGGAAGGCCGTCAAGCTTGAGCTCCATTTGTGCGGCCTGATTGCCTGACTGGGTTTTCAAGGTTTTACCCAGATTGTCCATAATGGTCACAAAGCCAATGCCGCCTTCCGACACGGAAATTTGAGCGATATCGGTGGCCGGATTAGGCTGGAGCCGGACCGAAAAGGCAATGGGTTGGGCATCTGTCCGGGCTTTCTTCTGTTCGGGTACATCGCGACCTCCGCCAGGAGACCCCGGGCCTTCAGCAGAGAGGGTGGTGAACTGCGTTTTATGCCCCGCCGGGGTAGCGTAAATGACAGCGCAATCCGGTGTAGGAACGGGAATAATCTCCGTATAATAAGTGGTGCCGGGCGCTAGGCCGGTGAGGCGATAATAATGGTCATAGTCCAGGATTTCGGCTTCTATTGGAATGACGGTTGGGTTGACCAACTCGCCGGATCCATCCTTGAATTGACTGATCCTCAACTGATACTCCGACGCCATTTCGACAAATTCTTCATTCTCTTCCACCGGGATCGCAGTCCAGTTCAGCATAGCCGAATTTTCCCGTATTTCGTCTGCCGTTATCTCTGGAGTCACTGACCCGTCAGAATGTTGCGGTTCCCTGCATTCCGTATCCTTTCCACAAAAAGCAATATGTCCAACCTGCAGCTGCGGGTGTAAGCGCGTGATTTTCAAATCCGTGATTTGTATGCCCGGAATATTGCCCAGAATGCGCAAGGGAGCTGTCGGGAACGGCGTATTGGGGTTCTGGTCATCAAAACAGTCAAAATCTCCAATAAAATCAACTTTTGACAATTTGAACCATAAATTGCAATTACATTTTTTGTATTCAATTAAAACCTGGCCGTTGCCATTCCAATCCTGAAAGAAAATGGTATTCAGGAATTTGGGTTTGGTGAAGTGAATGTAAATGGTGTTTGGATCAGGAAATGACGGGCTTGGCGTGATCCATTCGTTCCAAACGACTAGGTTTTGGTTACATTCCTGGGTCAGGGTGGAGCAAGTCACAGGGGCTCCACTGATCCCGAGTACATATTCAGCTTGATTTGTGATGATAGCAAGGTTTGTCGGATCCTGGGAGTACTGCGGGGAAAAAGAAACTTCCGCCGCTGTGATCTGAATAAAGCAGTTGTTGCAAGCGCCGGCATTGGTCGTACATTTCGTCGTAGGCGCATTTTCCGGATCAACAGGAACGAGTCCGTACAGGTTTACGGGAAGAACGACGAAACAATATTCCTTGCCATTGTTCAATCCACTAACTGTATAGGAACTGCGGAAGGCGCCAATGGTGTTAGCAAACAAGTGATATCTTATCGGGTCGAAGGGCGGACAAGTCGTTTCGCCGGACTGGAGTTCGTAGTAATAAATGAGGTGATTTTTTGTGTGCCCAGGGTTCTGCCAGTTCAGGGTTACACTGCCGCAACAGGTGGCCGCGCAGCTCAGATTGCTCACATGATCGGGAGGCGTACGCACCACGCCCGGGCCCAGTTTAAAGAAAAGCGGGGTTTCGCTTACATCCGTTACCGTTACTTTTTGGCCAACGACATCATACAGCACCTCGGCCTTACCGACTTCGCTGAATTCCTGGATGCGATACAGGATCCCCGAACCCGTCAGACTCAAATCGAAAGCGGATATTGGAAAGGTGATGGAGCATTCATATTTTTCGCGGGCTTCCATGGTCGGGCTCCAGACCACAAACATTTTATCCAGAAGATTGGGGCCTTTGCCGAATTGGTACACACGCACCTTTTCGTCCGCAGGATTGGTCGTAATCACATAATCGTCTACGCCGTTTTCGAGGATTTTTTCAAAAGTGTACTCACCGAGAATCTTTTTCAGGGTCATGATGTAGTACCACGAGCGTTTATTGCCGCCGCTGAAATTAGTAAGGCCGGAAAAACGATAGGTACCTCCCAGAGATTGGTCGTCGCGAATTTCGTACAGCATCAGCTTGTCTATGGATTGGGAGGCTGCCGTTTCCAGCACACCGCGGGTCAGCCATTGGGCCTGCACTTTTTGCGCGTCGTAATGACCATCAGGGCCGTCAATCGGATCGGCATTTGTAAAAGAATTTCCGGGCGTTTCCCAGGAATCATAGCCAAATTCAGACAGCCATACTTCAGGATACGAGCCGTCGATTCCGCCTCTTAACGCGATAAGTTTCTCCCGCAACACATCGGCTTCAGGACAAACGCCATGATCGCCGGTAAGAATGAGGTGATGGTTCGCGAATTCCCCACTGAGGAAACCAGTGGCGCTTTGCTCAGCCGTTTTTTCCGTACAATAGTGGTGGAAATTCGCGATGAAGTTTGAGTTGCCAAATGCAATCTGCACATCGTTGGCATAAGCGCCATTCAGACCCGTCGTGCCGGCCATGGCAATATGATCTATCCCTATATTCGAATTGTTCACGATGCCCAGGGTCCGGGTCGGACTGCTGGAGTACGTCATGACATCGTTATTCCCGTTGACATCTGCCTTGAACATGGCGCCGTACTGGCTTGGAGAAAAATAGATTGCAGTATTCCCGTCCTCAAAATCCTGTGAAATCGTTACTCCGTCTGACCCGGTCGGACTGATGCCTAACAAAGGTTGTTCGAGCCAGTTTTTGTTGGTTTCGTTGTTGTCTTCAATATACTCGATGAATGGTGTGTTGATAATGGGCAAGCCTTGATCCGGATGCATGTATTGCGCCAAAAAACTGGCACTCAGGGTTCCCACCCCGAATTTTGCGGCAAAATCCGACATCCAAAGCGCATGCCCGCTCCAGGTGGCCGGTAGATTTTGGTCAGCAGCAGAGGGTAACTGGGCCAGGAAAGTAACGGCATCTTGCGGGCTGGCTAGCGAGAACTGCGTGGGGCTTATTGGACAAGTCGGCTTTTGTTCCATCCAGCGGGGATCCCAGGGGTAACTGGTATATCCCCTGAAATGCTGGGTGATCCCCTTTAAAACGGGGATGCAACGGCCATTCAGGCTTTTGTAATAATCGTCATACCGTAGAAATGGCCCGGATTGATTGTACGAGGGGTTCCATCCGAATCTCCATTCGCAAGGTTTATCCAGGTCCAGGCATCTTCCCAGGTTTCCGTCGTTAAGATCCATACATTCAACCTCGGACGTGTTGGGGTTGTCGCCATAATGAATAGAATTGCCCATGTCGTCGCTCCACTCGTGGTAAACCCGGGCGTAGCTGAAGCGTTTGAGGGGTGTGACAGGGTCAAAGACTTTTGCATTGATGCAAACCAGATCGTTGATCCTTTGTCCCAAAAGGGTAGTCATAGGCAACATCATGCAAAGAACGAGCAGTAATATTTGCTGTTTCATAAGTAGTGTTTTTGTGAAAAAAAGGGATACGTTTGTGGAACAAAAATACAAAAAACAGTCTTAAATTTTGCAATATATGAGGCATATAATTTTTTCTTCAAAACGACTTCTTGTTTTTGTAAGCTTCGGGGTACTCTCATTTAATACGAGCGCCCAGACCTTCTTTGCCCAAAAACAAAGCACCGTGGACAGTTTTCCGATTTTGGCTGGAAACGTAGATCTTTTTGGCAGCATCATTCTCAACGGTGGCGGCGACACAGCCAACGACATCCACGACCTGACGCCCCTGCTTCAACTGAAAGTCCTCACCGGAGGCCTGTATATTGTCCATACCACCCGCCTGAAATCTTTGCGTGGCCTCGATAGTTTAATTTATATCGGCGGATTGTCCATCAACAACAATGATTCTTTGAAAGACCTCTCGGGTCTTAATCCCAAGTATATTGACAGCGATCTCGTTATAATATCCCAAAACAAAGGTTTGGAGGAAATTAAGGGCCTGAACGGGCATGAAGAACTGTACGACTTTCGCATTGAGGAAAACCCCAGACTCAAGGCCATAAACGGCCTTCAATTGCTCCGGTTTTGTCCAAATATATATGTTGAGGAAAATGAACAGTTGGAGCATATTTCAATGCCAAATCTTCAGACGGCTAATGATTTTTTTTTCTGGAAAAACCCTAATCTCCAGACGTTATCCTTCCCGCAGCTGGATACCCTAAAATACTTTGCTTCTACTATAAATATTTGGTATTGCCCACGCTTAAAGAATCTGGACGGCATTCATCCCAAATTTGTTGAAGGATACATTGGTCTTAAACTCATACATAACGATAGCCTCCAAAACATACGGGCTGCAGGCCTTTGGCCCACCCAAGTCATGAGCATTACGCTTGTGGGCAACAATCTACTCGACAGCATTTATTTGCCCAATTTAGAAAAAACAAGGGGGCTGAAGATCTCAAAAAATGATGCCTTGAGGTCTATCTGCCTACCCAATGTTGAGTCTTCAACGTATGGCTATGGCGCTGGCGCGGTTTCCATTTCCTACAACCCCAGCCTGACAAATATTTCCATGCCCAAACTGCATACGATTGCTGATATTGAAGATTCGCTGGCTATCTTCCAATGCCCTAAACTTGCTTCGCTGGAAGGCTTCGGCAGCCTTGAAAACGTGAACGGGCGTATTTTACTCAGGGGTTTAAAAAGTCTAAAAAACCTGCATGGGTTTGAAAAAATCAGGTACACGGGCGCCGGATTTGAAGTGGGCGGTTTTTATAATAATAGTCAAATGGATTCGCTCGAAAGCCTTTGCACATTTGAACATTTTGCATATTCAAGGTTTGATGTTCAATTTTTGAATTGCCCCAGGCTCTCCTCCCTATCCGGGCTGGAAACACTCAAAAAGACGGGGTTTGTACACCTGGCCTACCTTGACAGTTTAAAAAACCTCGACGGTTTGAAAAATCTGGATACGCTCAAGAGTGATTCGATCTATACTTCCGCCTGGATGTACATTGATTCGACGGGTGTGGAAGACATTTCCGGCATAAAAAACATCCTTGATTTTGGGGCGAAGTCGGATTTACGCATCAAGAATTCCCACAGGCTCAAAAAAGCGGAATTTTTAAACCTTACTCAGGGGATGGACTTTTGGGCAAAAAACTGTCATAACCTTAGTGATATTCAACTACCATTGCTCAACAAGCTTTCCAATAACGATGGCCCTGTATTCCTGTTACTGGATAATTTGCCAGCGCTTTATTCCCTTGATGGCATAAGAAATCTTAAAACATTTATGGTGCCATCCCTTTATTCTGCCAGTAGTAAAATTCGCATCAAAAACAATCCATTGCTCACAGATTGTGATGCCGTGTGCAAAATGCGCAAAACCATTGCTGCTTCTTATTTCGACCTACAGAGCAACGTCTTTCCCTGCAACACACTTGCCGAAATAGAAGATAATGTGTGCGATTCACTGAGCTACATTTCCGGCCCGGAAAACACAGCGGGATCCAACATCCGGGTTTCTCCCAATCCTGCGCAGGGTTTTATGGATGTTGTATGGCCTGCATTTCCTGAAAATTCGCAAACTGAATACACACTCACCTTGGTTTCCAGTCCGGGCCAGATCGTATTTACGCAAAAAATCCATGGCGAGAAGAGCCGCATGGATGTATCACAGCTGCCTTCAGGTTTTTATTTTCTCCACCTGAGTTCCGGAGGGCAAGTGTTTGGTAACAAGAAGGTGGTGGTTTTGCATTAGTTATGCGAATCATGGGTTGAAAGCCCCAGCGGGGCGACAATACTTGTGGCCTTGTGGGGCGGCGAAATTCCTAGCCCCAGAGGGGCGGCAATATGTATTCTATGTCCAACAAAACAAATATTGCCGCCCCGCTGGGGCTAGGGGTGGGGTTTCTTACGCTAAAGCTACAAATATTTACGCCCCGCTGGGGCTTTTAAACCCAACCCATGATTCGCATTAATTACCGATTATTACACGGCGGATAATGCCTTTTTGTCCTTCCTGACACATAATAACTACATACATGCCTGCGGGCCATTGTACACAGTCAATTGTTTTGAAAACCTGTGTGTTGTGAAAATCCGTTGTAAGCATGGTCTGCCCCAGCACATCCAATATGGTTATGCTACCCTTGGTGGGCTGACCGAATGTGGCCATCAGCGTAAATTGTCCGGATGCCGGATTGGGAATGATCTGAAACGAGATTTCAGGGTTGCTGACTTCGTTAACCGGTACGACGGACGTTACCTTGATTAAATGCACACTGCTGCAGCCATTGGCATCGGTAAGCGTCACGGTATAAGCGCCAGGCGCCAGGTTGATTGCGGTTTCACCCGTTTGGGTCGGTTGTGTACTCCATTGATAGGAGAATGGTGGCAAACCTGCGAGCGGAACTGCGCTGGCACTCCCATTGGCGCTGCCGTTGGTTGCGGGCGTTGTACTCAACTTGGCTAAGGGTAAATCAAATACAATGATTCGAACGGAATCGGACGCAAAACAATCTGCATTGCTGCCGGTCGCGGTCAGCACCAGCGTTTCTGTGGGTGAGCTAAAGATTACGGGACAGGACGGACATGAAACCGAATTGGAAGGTGACCATGTTACCGTTTCAAAACCATTTACCGTCAATTGAACCGTATCTCCTGCACATATCGTATGATCGGGGCCGAGTTCAAGTTGCCCTTGCGGCGCAAGGCTGATCACAACGGTATCGGATTGTTGAAAACCGCAGGCATCCCAAACATTCACGTAATAAACGCCCGGGCCAGTGGCAGTGTATAGTTGTTCCGATCCGCCATCGTTCCATTGATAATCGGCAAAACCCGCACCGGCATTCAGGGTTACCGCATTGGCGCTGCAACTGCTGAGATCCGGACCCAAATAGAGATTGGGGTGGTTCCATTGTAGCGAAGCCTGAATCAGGTTGTCGTTGTAATTGCATTCCAGCACACGGACGGGTGTAAAACTGCTGACCAGGTTATAGGGTCGAGGAATACTGCCGTTGTCGTTCAGCACTGCGTAAAATGTGGTACCATTTACGGCGGGAACTTTAAAAGTTTGCTCGTTGCAATTGCCCGGTGCCGTTTTCACTTGTAAATATTGCAAATCGCCCCATGGTGAGGCATCCACCAAAGTTGGGTTGTCCGAATAGAATCGAATCGGGATACTATCTGGTAAATCACGCAGGCCGGTATTGCACACGCGGAGGCGTATCAGAAAGCTTTCATCGGAGCACCAAATGCTGTCTACCGTTGCGCTTGCATTTGCCGCAGTGATCAGTGCCTCAAATTTGCTGTTGAACGCAGGCAACTGGCCGAGAAAACGGTTGAGTGGCCTTTGCCCGCCGCCGAAAACTTGACCGCTTTGCTGCGGCACCGGTATACTCAGATCGTCGTTGACCTGGGCGGCTGAATAACCGTATTGATTCCAGACGGGTCGTGTACCCGTCCAGTTCGCAGGCGCATCCACTTTCAATACGCGCAAACGGCCACGCAGGCTGCCGACAGAGTCCGGGCCACCGGCGTCGAAGCTGGTAAAAATAATCTCAGCCTCGCCGTCGCCATCACAATCGGCCACCACCGGGTATTGGTCCGCAGTTGCACTGGGGGCGTCCATCGAGAACCAGTTCCGGTCAGCATCCACAGTGGCTGGGAAAGGCAAACTGCCGCCGTATAAAATGCGCAGTTGCGTGCGGTCGTGGTACACCAATTCGGAGAAACCGTCCGCGTTGAAATCAAAGGCAGTGGCCGCTGTGAACCCAAGTGAATCGGTGGTTGGGATGCTCCACCAATAAGGTGCATTGGGGTTGCTATTGGCAATGTTTAGATTGAAACAGGTCAGACGCTTCGAAC
>JANMME010000515.1:0-2089 GCA_031373015.1 Saprospiraceae bacterium | reverse complement strand
GCAGGCGATGTGGTGCCGGGCGATTGCCTCTTGCTGGAATCCACCGACTTGCATGCCAACGAATCTGCCCTCACCGGCGAGTCGTTTCCCGCAGAAAAAGAACCGGGCGTCTCAGCCGCCGATGCCCCGCTTTCCGAGCGGAAAAATGTATTATTTGAAGGATCGAGCGTGATGAGCGGCAGCGGCAAGGCAGTAGTGGTTATGGCGGGTGAAGAAACGGAGTTTGGCAAAATTGCTGCCCAAATGGGGCAAGCAGAACCCGAAACCGCCTTTCAATCGGGCATTCGGAAGTTTGGCTACCTGTTGCTTCGCATGACCTTCGTACTGTCGGCAGGCATTTTGATTTTCAACCTTTTTCTGGGAAAACCCATCGCAGCGAGCATTCTTTTTTCCATCGCACTGGCCGTCGGACTTGCGCCAGAATTATTGCCTGCCATCATGGTTACCACGCTTTCGGCGGGCGCCATGCGTATGGCTCGCGACAAGGTGATTGTGAAAAGACTGGATGCCATACAAAACCTCGGTGCCATTAATATCCTTTGCTCCGACAAAACGGGCACACTGACCACGGGGGAAGCCAAGGTGGCAGGCACCCTCTCTTTTGATGGTCAGCCCAGCGACCGGGTGCGGCTTTATGCCTGGCTCAACGCCCATTTTGAAACGGGTTTTGCCAATCCGCTCGACGAAGCCCTCCGCAAGTTGACCGACATAGAGGCAGGGCATTACTCAAAAAAAGACGAGGTGCCGTACGATTTTTTGCGAAAAAGGCTAAGCATTGTCGTCCACGACGGCGCGAAAGATTTGATGATTACCAAAGGCGCACTCGCTGAAATACTGGCGGTGTGCGACCGTGTGGAAAAGTCCGACGGGAGCACGGTGGCCATAGAAAGTGTTCGGAAAGCGGTGATGCAACAGTTTGAAACACAAAGCGCCCAGGGTTTTCGCACCATTGGCGTCGCCTGGAAAGACGTGACGGGCGACCCTCTCATCAATAAGGACGACGAAACCGGCATGGTTTTCCTCGGCTTCCTTTTGCTCGAAGACCCGCCCCGAGCCGACATCCCGGAAACCCTCCTCAGCCTCGAAAAACTCGGTATTACCCTGAAAATCATCACCGGCGACAACCATCTTGCCGCCGCCCACCTCGCTCGAACCATTGGCATTGACGACAAAAAAATGCTCACGGGGCACGACATCTCCATCTTGGGCGATGCAGCCCTCGCCCGCCGGGTTCAGTCGGTCAACTTGTTCGCCGAAGTGGAGCCCCAACAAAAAGAACGGCTTATCCGCGCCCTCCGCGCCCACGGCAATGTAGTGGGTTACATGGGCGACGGTATCAACGACGCTCCGGCCCTAAAAGCCGCCGATGTGGGCATTTCCGTGGATTCTGCCGTGGACGTGGCCAAAGAGGCTGCGGACATCGTTTTGATGGAAAAGAACCTCGAAGTGTTAAAAAAAGGCATTGTAGATGGGCGAAAAACATACGTCAACACCCTAAAATACATTTTCATCACCACCAGTGCCAATTTTGGGAATATGTTCAGCCTGGCGGGTATTTCCCTGTTCCTGCCCTGGCTGCCCCTTTTACCCGCCCAAATTCTGCTCCTCAATTTCCTATCCGACGTCCCAGCCCTCACCATCGCGTCCGACAATGTGGACGAAGAACAACTCAGCCGCCCCAAACGCTGGGATATTGGTCTCATCCGGCGCTTTATGGTGGTTTTTGGCATTCAAAGTTCGCTGTTTGATTATCTTACTTTCGGATGCCTGCTCCTGATTTTCAAGGCCGGGGAAAAGACCTTCCAGACGGGCTGGTTCATAGAGTCTGTGCTGACCGAGATCATGGTGCTGCTCATCATCCGTACCGTGCGGCCCGCGCTCAAAAGCCGGCCTTCGCGCTGGTTGCTGGGTACCAGTGTGGCCACCATAGCAGGCACTTTACTCCTGACTTACTTGCCCATTGGGGAGAAGGTGGGCTTGATTCCTTTGCCCTTGCCTTTGCTTGGTTTTATGATCGGCATTGCGGTGTTGTACAGTTTTATTGTGGAGGGGACGAAGCGGAGGTTTTTTAAGAGGGCGGCGCTTTGAG
>JANMME010000480.1:0-3181 GCA_031373015.1 Saprospiraceae bacterium | reverse complement strand
GTTTTATTTGGTTAGGGCTGAGGTAGTGCTGTGGTGGCACTGCCTCATTTTTTTTGCCCGGAAGTGGAGCGGTCGGGCAAATGTAACCTTTGTATGCTTTCTTAAGACCCAAGATGTGGGTATCTCCCTTAAATTCTTGGGGTGTACCAAATTTGACAACTTTTGAAAATCTATGGTATCTACACAAATCGCCGCCCCGTCCATTGTCCCCAAATTCCCGAAGGGAATCTATGTTTATAGACGAAAATGGGTTGTTTGATAAAAATCCCGAAGGGATTGTATGTTGTCAAGCGCGGGTTTCACATAAAATCCCTTCGGGATTTGGCGAAAATGCCCTTGTACGGTGCTATAAACATGGATTCCCTTCGGGAATTTTCGGACTATGGACGGGGCGGCAATTTGTGTGGATACGATAGCTTTTGAAAAGTTGTCAAATTTTCACGTTTTCTGCGCGATCGCGATCCAAGCAAATTGAAGATTGAACCTGAGTGGGAGTAAACTCTAAATTGTAACCCGGGAATCAGTTCCCGATATGCAAAATTGGGGGTGCGACTTAAAGTCGCACCCCCAATACCACGCAACGTTGGAGATGTTATCTCTTTTTAGATAAAGAAAAGCAGCCTTCGCTTCTCGCTACCAGCCGCTTCCCTTAATGCATATTCGACCCCGACCAAAGTCGGGATGCCGGACAGCCCGCTGGGCAGAAAGCCTCGCACGAGATTTTTCCTTGAAAAAAGCCCTCCCGGAGTGAATTCCCTGCATTGGCAAGCCGGAAACCGTAGTTGTTGTTGCGGTTGTTCGGGTTGTTGTTGTTGCGGTTGGCGACACGCGCGTTGTCTGCGTCGTTGTTCCACGACCCGCCGCGTTGGATACGGTTAGAGCCTTATGCGGGTTGCCCGGCAAGCCATCAGCAAGGTTCATGCCATGCTAATGGAGATTTTCGCGGTGGTCAGACCTTCCAAGTTTTAAAAACTTGGAAGGTCTTTGCGCCAATGCCCGCCGCAACGGTAGCGTAGGGTGAAAAGCCAGCATTGCCCAATAACTGTCGCTGCTCTGCACAAAAGTTTCTTCTGTAATCTCGCCGACTAAAAACGACTTTTCGCGTCGCGCTAGCCGACTGGTTATACGCCTTAGGTGCAGCGGGTGCAGCCGAACTGTAGCCGGAAAAATACGCCGCCCCAGAAAACTCAACCCGTTTTCCCTTGAATTCAGGAAAGTCGCAGAAGGTTTCAATTGTAGGGCCAGCCTTTCGGCCAAAAAATCCTCTATTCGCGGCCTCCATCGTTTCAAATCCTCCTTATTTTCTGAAAAAATAACGAAATCGTCCATGTAACGAAGGTATGCTGGACTTCCAAGCCCGCCCACCTCGCCATCAGC
Source organism: Saprospiraceae bacterium (assembly GCA_031373015.1). Lineage (GTDB taxonomy): Bacteria > Bacteroidota > Bacteroidia > Chitinophagales > Saprospiraceae > M3007. The sequence goes on along the minus strand of JANMME010000480.1, from coordinate 1,804 downwards.
CACAAAATGGTCGAGCGGGTCGAGGTACACGTTGGCAAAAAACTGGCTTGTCAGGTTGCCAATGGGCAAGCCAACCCCTTTATGGCCTCGTCCAACATAAGGGGAGCCGCCATTTCGGACAATTTTCTCGCAGACCGCCAACAGTTGAGGGTCTTTGATTTTCCGCTCTAACAAGCCAAGTAAAATACCATGGTCAATCGAATCGAAATATTTTTCCACATCGGTTTTGAAAAACCAGCGATTGCTCCGCAAAAAATGCTGCGCCCGCGCTACCGCCGCGTGTACGCCCTTGCCCTTGCGCGTGGCGTAGGAATCAAAGATGAACCGCCGTTCAAAAATCGGTTCCAGCACGTTCACCAGTGCATGGTGTACCACCCGATCGCGGAACGAAGCGACGGAAATGGTACGCTGCTTGGGATCGTAAATCTCAAAGTAGCGGTAGGGCTGCGGCTGCCATGCGCCTGAAGATAGTTCGGCTTGCAGGGCAAGTAATTCTGGCTCCAAATGGTGGAAAAAGGCGGCCGTTTCCTGATTGCGACGGGTGCCTCGCCGTGCCTTGCGGTAGGCCAGCAGCAGGTTTTCAAAGCTGCAAAATTGCGGGTAGAGATTGCCGATGCGTTGCATGATGGTTTTACCGACGTTTACGAAACCTTCAAGGTTTCGTAAACGTTTGGCGCACTTGCCCCCATCCAGCCTCCACACATCTTCCCCGCTGTATTGATTTCCTGCTGCACAAACTGATATTGCGTTGGGCTGATATAGTGCCGATCATGGCACAGTCGGAAGAAAATGCGCAAGCGTTCGAGGTGCATGTTCACCCGCCCCAGCAGCGGCTTGCGTTCTTTGGTGTAAATGGCCTCGTTGATAAGATCAAGTGTATCGAGCGCCAGGTTGGCGATGCGGCCAGCCATCGTGAAGCGCACATGCTTGGGCATCTTGTCGCACTTGTCCAAAATCCAGTCGGTGGTTTTGTACCAGTGCTCAAAAAGCGGATAGGTAGAAGTTTGGCTCATGGCTTGTCGTAAAAAGATTTGACCAGGGCGGTCAGTCCCTTGCCGTATTTTTCGATGCGGGCCGCGCCGAAGCCTTTCACGTTTTTTAGTCCGTCGAGCGTGGTGCATTGCTGGAATACCAGATCAGCTAGCTGCCGGTTGGTGGCGATGATATAGACAGGGAATCCTTCTTGCTCTGCCGTTTGCCGCCGCCATTCTTTCAGGCGCTGGAGCAACACTTTTTGTGCATCGTCTAATCCCGCCTCCTCTTCTTGCTTGCGCTTGCTGAATCCCACTTCTGCCTCTGGCAGCAGCACATCGTAGTGGATAGCCACCGTCCAGTAAGGCCGCCCGGAGTGACAAAAAAATCGCGTTTCCATACGATTCACCCGCTTGTTCACGCAGAACTGCTGCACCGGGTCGTCTTGAAATACCTCCCCCTCGCCGCTGAACGGGAGGGTCAAAATCCTGACTGGCATATATAGGTCATTTTGTGCTCTGATATATAGGACCGAGTACGGTAACCTCTGATGCTTCGCATATATACTGACTTCGTAGGAAGCATATATGCTTAATGGTACAAAAAACAAGGCTCGTGCCAGTGTACGAACCTTGTCAGATAAACGACTTTTTTTCGCCACACTCCTTCGGAGTGCAGCGAAAAAAAGTGGTAAAAAGGTAAAAAAATTATATGGGACTTCCCAGGGTGCTCCGTAACACAGCAAGCCACCATGGGTGTTGACGGGAAAAAAGGTTGGATCCCGCAACAACGTGTCCACCGCCGACTGTCCGTGTGGTTGCTGTTGCTGTTG
>JANMME010000477.1:0-11009 GCA_031373015.1 Saprospiraceae bacterium | reverse complement strand
AACTATTGGTTCGAGCCATCTCGAACCCAAAAATCTTTTTGTCTTCAAGCAGATTCACTTTTTTAAAAAAAAAATGGAATTTTGCTTGGTGGCGCACACAGCACCTATCTACCGCTTTCAGATAGCGTACCTACGGCACGCCTTTTCATCTGAATCGGCATTTCTACAAAGATTTCGTCCCTCTGGGACGCATTTCTCCAAAAATTCGGGATGACCCATATTAGGGGCAGAATTTGACTGCAAAGAAAACGATGTTCGAGGTAATAAGTTTACACACTGGGGATTGTAACATTTTCTTGTGTTCTAACCAGATGAGCTCTTATTGATAAGGACTCCAAGGGATCGTGTTGGAAACTTCGCAATTGAAAGATATACATTCCATACATTTGCCCGAATAACAATTGAAAAACCGCCCATGCCCAGTGCTCCGCTCAAAACTTTTATCATATACGCTCGCGATGACGAGCAATACAAATCTCAGCTTTTGCTGCACCTGCGTCCACTCGTGGTGAGTCGGTTGCTTACTGTATGGCATGATGGAAACATACTGCCTGGCGAGGATTGGGAAAAGGCCATCAAAAAAGAACTGAAAAGCAGTGAACTGGTCATCGTGCTTGTAAGTGTACATGCGCTCAATTCCGACTTTATCCAGGCAGAAGAACTCCGCACCGCACTTGACCAACTGGATGCGGGATTGACTCGCGTCGTGCCTATCGTGGTGTCGCCCTGTGTGTGGAAATTCGACCCGGTTATTCGCCGATTGCAAGCCCTACCCTCGGCGGGCGCGGAAGGTGTTCGACCCGTTAGCGAGTGGACAAACCACAATCTTGCTTGGGCCAGTGTGGTTGGCTAGGGTACACATAATAATGGCAAAAATCCTCAACTTAGTTAGAAAACGAACATCAGGAACTTTTGCAACTTATTGAAGAGCAGGAAACTTGGGCCGCCGCCCGGATGAATCATCTTGCAAAACTTGCCGCTATCCGAAATACGGATTACGCTACCTTAGTTAAACTACTTGGGATTTTTCCTGCGACTCAAAATGGGTAAATCGAACCTCTCGATTTCTATTCGTCGCATAGCTCGAGAAAGGGTAATACAAAGGCATGGTTTTATTAACCCAACACCCGCCAAATAATTTGCCCGCCGCCGCGTGACTTCCTACCTTTGCCCCCTTATGAATCATCAAATACACTTCCTGGAAAACCAATCCGATTTTAACCGCGTCATGGACGCGCTCTCCACCGCCCATTGGATTGGCTTCGACACCGAGTTTGTCGGCGAAAAATATTACATCCCGGTACTGGGGCTTATTCAAGTTGTGGCTGAAGAAGCCATCTATCTTATTGATACCCTTAAGATTAGGGAACTTGGCAAGTTCCTCGATATCGTGGCCGATCCCGCCATCCTGAAAATTACCCACGCGGGCGACAATGATTACCGCCTGCTTTATACGCTTTTCGGAACGGTGCCCAGCAATACCTTTGATACCCAGATCGCCGCCGGGTTTGTTGGCTACAACTATCCCGCTGGCTTTGGTAAAATTGTGGAGAAAGAATTGCGCGTCACCCTCGCCAAAAGCCATACGGTGGCCAATTGGGAGGCTCGCCCCATTGACCCCAAGGCCCTTGATTACGCCATTGAGGATGTGAAATATCTCCCCGCGCTCCATGAAAAACTGACCAACAAGCTGCGCAAGCATAACCGCGAATCTTGGGCCCGCGAGGAAAACCGCAAGTGGGAAAGCCCCGATTTTTATCTGGTTGAACCACACAAAGAGTTGTTTGCCAACGATTTGGTTCACCAAGTTGACTTTCGGGAGAAGGTGTTTCTGATGCGGCTTTACCGTTGGCGGATCGAGCGGGCTCAGTCCAGCAATATCCCTCGCGAGACGGTGTTGCAAAGCCGACACATCAGCACGGTATTGCGCTCCACCAAGGGCGGCCCCAACGCATTTAAGTCCAACCGCACTATGCCGGAAGGCGTTTGGAAAAAATATCTCGACACCTGGCAAGAACTCTGGAAAGCCCCAGCGACGGAGGCTGAACGAGCCATCCTTGATTCCATTCCAAGGCCCTTGCCCGAGGATCCGGAGCGCGAATGGACCATGGAGCTCCTTTACCATTTCATGAAAAAACAGTGCCTCGAACACGAAATCAGCGCGGCCCTTCTTTTCCCCAAAGGTGATTTCAACCGCCTAAAGTCAGGCAGCGACGACTTTGACCACGGTTTGCTCCAGGGCTGGCGTGCAGAGCTTATGGGTGCTGAATTGGTAAAATGGATGAAAAAAGGCGGGAGAGTGGACCTCCAGTGGGGCGATGGGGAATGCCGATTGACAATGTAGTTTTTTGACAGGATTTACAGGATAAACAGGATTGTGGCACCGTTTTGTCGGCAAAGCCGACAACCCCTCTTAAATCCTGTTTATCCTGTAAATACTGTCAAAAAAATATACCTCCACACCATTTACTCTGGATATATAAAATACTTCTGTCGAATCAGGCGATAAGCCACTAAGTCCTCCGCCCAACTCGCGCGAATTTCGGCCTCCGTTTTTCCCGCCTCCATTTGTTCCCGCAAACTTCGTGTTCCTGTCAAAAGATCCAAAAAACGATCCTCGCGAAAGAATGCGGACTTGTTGGGAAATTGCTGGTAAAACTGCAATAACCAACTCAGATTCAATTGTTTAGCAAGTTGGAGCGAGTCCACTGAAATTTTTCTGAAATCCCAGCCGCCACAGAGCCAGCCCGCGTGGATGGGGTATTTGTTGCTCGCGTTGGCGCGCGGCACAAAATTGAAAGAATCGCAAGGGAAATCTGGGTGGCCTACCACCTCAAACGGCCAATCAGTCCCTCTTCCAACACTGCAAGTGCTTCCTTCAAACAGGCAAAGCGAGGGATAAAGCAGCACAGATCGGTAAGTGGGCAAATTGGGAGAAGGGGGGATAGGGGGGCTGTAAGGTGTTGAATGTGTGTAGTTTAAACAAGGTATTACAAGCAAACGCAGGCTTTCAGGTTTGTAAATCCAAAACTCACCTACAAAAAGCCGTGCAAGTTCGCCTACGGTGCAACCATGGACAATAGGGAGCGGAGCAATACCCACAAACGAAGTAAGCCGCGAGTCAAGCACCGGGCCATCTACATAATGACCGTTCGGGTTTGGGCGGTCGAGCACAATAGCATCCTTGTCTTGCTCTGCGCAGGCCTCCAGCACATAAAATAGCGTACTGATATAGGTGTAAAACCGCGCTCCAACATCTTGAATGTCAAAAATGACGACATCCGTTTCTACTAAATCTTCCGGGATGGGCTTGCGGCGTTTGCCATAAAGCGACACGATGGGCGCACCTGTCCGAAGGTCATAACCATCGCGTACGGTTTCTCCAGCATCTGCATCGCCCCGGAAGCCATGTTCGGGTGCGAAAATGACTGAAATGCAAACGCCAAGGCTGTGGAGCGTATCCGCCAAATGGGTGTTCCCTACCAAGGATGAATGATTCACAACCAAGGCAACTTCTTTCCCTTTTAACAAGGGAAGCAACACGTGCAAGCGCTCTGCTCCCACTATGATCCGCTGATTTTCAACAACTTGAGTCTGTGCAATGGCAATTTTTGTGAAGCATAACAATAGGAATGCTAGTCCCTTCACATACCATTCGGGTGCAAAACCCTTCCAGGGCAAAAAATAGGCCTTCTTTTGTTCTTTATTGCTCAATTTCAAACTGTGCTGTATTGAATGCTTGCTGCAAAGATTCCAAATACTCTGTCAACTTTCCTGTGTTTTGTGCCTCGATCAATACTGAGCCAATAATTGCCACATCGGCTTCCTCCGCTACTAATCGTGCCTGTTCGGGTGTTGAGATGCCAAAGCCGATGCCGATTCTTGGGGGATTTGAGGATTGGGGGATTTGGGAACCCTCCTTCGCCAAGGCTACGGCGGGTAAAAAGGCTACGGCGGGTAAATTGGTGGATTGGTAGGTTCTGATTATTTGGATGATCGCTTTTAAGCGTGGATGAAGGCTGAAACCGCTCCCGGTAATTTTGAAATCGGACATCAGGTAGAAAAAATCAAAGCCCATGGCAAGCAGTTTTTCCAAGCGGGCCTCGGGTGTGTTGGCAGCCAAAACGGGTACTAGGCTTAGATTTGGTGGAAGATTTGACAACTTTTTAAAAGTTGTCAAATCTGCGGCTGCTGGACTATCCACTGGCAAATCTGGGATGATCAAATGTCGTATTCCCAATACTTCCATTTCTTCAATAAATGCTTGAATGCCAAAACTATAGATTCGGTTCAAGTAACTCATCACCATGATTTCCTGCTCCGGGAATCGCTCACGCAAACTCCGAATCGCTTCGATGCAATCGCGCATCGTGCCCCCCTGTCGAGTGGCTTCCTGGCATGCGGCCGTTATTACTGGGCCATCTGCTGTAGGATGCGAAAAAGGGATTTGCAACTCTAATATTTTGATACCCGCTGCAATGTATTTTTCCGCAGTGTGCAGGCTCTCGGCAAGGGTGGGGTAGCCGAGCACGAGGTGCGCCATGATGGGGAGTGTTGTTTGCGGACTGTCCATTTTTGTTGTTTTTATTTTGACAGGATTTACAGGATAAACAGGATTTAAGAAGGGTTTTCGTCAAAGCCGACATTGGGTGTCATAATCCTGTTTATCCTGTAAATCCTGTCAAAAAATTGGTGTTTAGAAGTGACACTTTTTTAAAAATGTGTCACTTCTGCAGTTGTAGCAAATGTTGCGCATACACCTTCAAGTTCTCTTCTTGAAAATGTCGCATGGTGATAAACAGATCCTTCTCGCCGCGGCCGCTCGCATTTACTACCACGATTTTGTCTTTTGGCAAAGATGCCGCCAACTCAAAAGCATAAGCAAAAGCGTGCGCTGATTCCAGAGCCGGGATAATTCCCTCCGTTTGCGCCAGTTTTTTTACGGCAGCCAGTGCCGATTCATCGCTGGCCGTCTCGAATTTGACCCTGCCCTCGTCTCCTAGATAGGCAAGTATTGGGCTTACACCACAATAGTCCAAACCCGCTGATATTGAATGGGTTGCGGCAATATTTCCGTCCCCGTCTTGTAAAAAATAGGAGTGGTAGCCCTCGAAAATACCGCGCTTGCCAAGTTTAACCTTTGCAGCGTGTTCGCCGGGCCCTGTGCCACGCCCGCCAGCTTCCACGCCCACAAGTTGCACCTCCACCTCGTCGAGAAAATCAAAAAACATCCCCATGGCATTAGAGCCGCCGCCCACACAGGCCACGCAATAATCCGGCAGACGGCCAGTGGTTTCTGTGCATTGCTGGCGGATTTCTTCGCCGACCACTTTTTGGAAAAAAGTGTTCATGGCAGGGTAGGGGTGTGGGCCTACCGCAGAGCCAAGCAGGTAATACGAGTCGGGGTTTGCTACCCAGTCTTTAAAAGCGGCAATGACCGCATCGTTGAGTGTTTGGCTCCCTTCTTCCACAGCTACTACTTTAGTGCCGAGGAGTTCCATCCAGTACACGTTGGGGCGTTGGCGCTCGTAGTCTTTTTTGCCCATGTACACGGTGCAGTCCAGGCCAAAGCGAGCGCACACGGCAGCCGTGGCATACCCGTGCTGACCGGCACCAGTTTCTGCGATAATCCGTTGTTTCCCAAGCCGTTGGGCCAGCAGGATTTGCCCGATGCAATGGGTGATCTTGTGCGCTCCAGTGTGGTTCAGCCCTTCGTTTTTTAAAAACAGCTGCGCACCGCCAATTTCAGCCGACAGTCGGGGCAGCGGCGTAAAAGCAGTAGGGCGGCCCGAAAATGTGCGCAGTGTATTGGCGAAATCCGCCAGAAATGCCTCGTCGAACTTGAAATGGTCAAAGGCTGCCGCAATTTCCTGCAAGCCCGGCAGAAGCACTTCCGGAATGTAACTGCCGCCGTATGGGAGCAAAGGGACATTGGGCTGTGGCGGTTCGCCTGCTGCCAACTGCTTACTGCCACCGAAGGTTCCGAGCGTGTGCAGGATAATGTCTTTGTATGTCGTTGGGCTTTGGTTCATTTTTTTAGTATATAATGCTGTATCAGTACGATGATGCAAAGGTTCAAAAAATAAACCCGGTCGGACAAGCGCTGGCCGGGTTTATTTTGATAAAGTTGAAAAGGGTGCACTATTTGCGCAGCAATTTCTGTACAAATATGCCTTTTTCGCATTCCAAGGCCACGATATACATTCCTTTGGGCAAATTGCTAGCACCTTGGATTGGGCCTGCCTCAGATTGTTCTAATACGAGTGTCCCGTTTAGGTCGTAAACTTTTAGCGACAGGACATCCACATTTTTGTCCAAAATCAAAACGGCTTCGCCTGTGGACGGATTTGGAAATAGGTGGAACACATTGTCTCCTTGGTCAGGTGTTTGTGTGCCTACACTACCTTCTTTCACCACAAACTCTTTTGAAAAAGTACCCACTTGATTGCTGACCGTGACGGTATAACTGCCGGGCAAACTGACTAAGAGTGAGGGCGTTGTATCGCCTGTGCTCCATAAATATTTAAAATTGCCCAAGTCGTAAGTGGAGAAGCTGATTGCCCAATCAAGCAAAGTCCCTGAAATGTTGTTTTGATCATCTAGAACGCCTAATTTCCAAGTTCCGCTGATGGGTGTCCCAAGAATATCAGTCCAAAGTCCTTCAGGCTGGAATGTTCCAGTAAAAGGTGCGGCAGAGGCGGGAGCAAAAGGGAAGCCGCCTCTGATGTCCTCGGTGGCGGAAGGAGAAAAGCAAGTATTGGTATAATTGTCGCCGTTTGCGCCGTTGTCAGTACTAAGTTCCACAAAAGTTTCATTAGGCGCAATCAGAAAGATATTGAGTTCATCGTCCCAAGTGTGGTTGATATTAATACAAACTGATTGTAGCATGGACAGATCATGCAGAATATCAAAGGGAATGCCCACTAAAATTTCTGAAGTAACCAATCCAAATGGTGGAGAAATGGATTGCGGGGTCGTATTGGAAAACGTCCAGGATTTGTTTGAAACGGAAGTTGGCACCACAGAAAGCAAAGCAGAACCAGCCGGCTGGAAGAATACGCTATCCGATGGAGAATAAAGGGAGTCTGGATCGGCGATATAGAGCGTAAATGTTTTTGAAAAACACTCATTGGCTGTGGTGCCGCAAACATTGAAAATGACGGTTTCGAGCTGCTCTTGCAAAGAGTCTTGTATAGGTTGAATTACAAATTTAACAACTTCGCCAGGGGAGTTGACTATTGTAACCGAGTCAACGGCCTGAAAATCAATACCATTTGTGGCTGTGCCCGCAATCTTGATTTGTAAAGGCAAAAAGTTGGCCGGAACTTGCGTGAAAGTGAAGGAAATAGTGTCGGCAATAGCAACTTCAGGAATAATGGCATCTCCGGCTTGCAGCGAACTGAGGATTTCTACGTTGCTTTCCAGGCTTTTTGCTTCCAAAAACACCCCTGAATCATAAGCGGAGTCACCCACGTCAGCAATGGCAATAATCATCTCATAAGTCGCACAAGGAACAACGCTTGCTTCGGCTACAAATATGTCGGTAAAGCCGTCATAGACGGGTTGATTGCTTGAATTTAGGTTGTCGTGATAAAATTGGACGTTAACTGGTGGACACGGAGGAGCGGCAGCGTTGAATGGGTGCAGGTTATTGATCGAAACGGGAAGATTTGTACCAGGTATAAGGGCTATATTCCGGTCTGTATAGTCACCACCGACCGGATTCGGGCCGCTGAGAAAAAAACCGAAAACATCGTTGAACGCTGTGCAGGAATACTCTGGGTATTCTTCCGATGCAAAAACATAACGAAACCGAATTGAATCACTGAATGGGCGGAATGTGATGCGGAAATAAGCCACATCATTGAGCACATCGGTTGCAATTGCCTGCAATTGTGGTTGGATACTTGCACCAATATTACCATTGTTGGCAAAAGATGAACCATCTAGGCTTGCACCTTCAGCAAAACCACTGGTCAGAATCAATCCGCGTTTGAGCCCAATAGCAGAATCTCCATCTGTAAAATATCCAATAGCACGAGGGTCATTGTTTGATTCGACATTCAATATTTCCACACCAGCTCCCGTAAGATGGTCACGGATCAGGTTCGCCATGTTATCATAAGGTGGTTGCCCGGATGGCGTAATGGATAGGATTTGTTGCGCAAATATGGGCACAGAAGCAATCAAGGCGAACAAAAAAGCAAAGAAGTATTGTTTTTTCATAAATCGGAATTTTATTTACCCAAAGGTAAGGGTCTCCCACCTTTTTTTCAATAGGAACACGGATGACGCAGATGAGACACGGATTAACACAGATTTCCAAACGTTAAACCAAAAATCTGTGTCTCATCTGCGTCATCCGTGTTCCCATTGGCCAATTGTCTAGTCCTCAATGATATAGCGGTGCGTGTGTTCCAATTCGGTACCGTGGTTGTCGCGTGCCCAGATGCGAAACTCCACGACATCGCCTTTTTCCAAAAATGGAATACCGGGTAGCGCGAGGTTCCCAATGATTATTTCAGCGTCGAAATAAAGCGAGTTGGTTTCGATGTGATCATCGCCTCTTAAAAGTCCACCATAATTGCCATTGACGTAGTAGGTAAACTCCCAATCTGTAACGTATTGGCTGTCTGAGTCAGGGTCGGTGGAGTTTATTTCCACACCAAAGGTGAGGGCGTCGCCAGCGGTCTGTGTGCCGGAATTATCGTCGTCAAACCAGCGCACATCAAAAGTATGTAGGTCAAGTGGGAAGGGGTCGTCTTTGCAAGATTTGCAAGCAGTGAAGGAAAGCAGCGCGGCGATTGCCAGCAGGAGGAAAGATGTCTTTTTCATGGTTGTGAATTTTGCCGCAAACGTAGGGGGGAGAACACTTAAAGCACAAGTCCGAGCAAGGGGTTTAGCGCGAGTTTAACCTTTCAAGGCTCAACGCGTGATCACCAAACGTCTCGTTATCATTGTTTTTTCGCTAATAAGGGTTACAAAATATACCCCTGCCTGAAATTCGTGCGTCTGCAATGATATGGAATTATTTCCAAGGGACAACTCTTGACGATCCCGCTTTAATTCATGACCTTGAATATCGCTTACCCTGATAAGAACTGTTTGCGAGCGCCTGGAATTTATCAGGATACTTGGAGTTTCTCTAGCCAAGATTGGATTTGGTGTGATTGGGCCAATACTCAAATCGGGTGCTGATTCGGGTTCGTTGGCATCTAAAACTGCACACATTTCCGTTTCGCAACCTAGTAGTGCAGTCCCGCAAAACTCGACACGTACTGTATCTTGACTGGTAGAAAAGTTGTTGATAGCCAAGACGTATTGCTCGCCTGCCAAGACATTGAGTGGTGCCAGAAAATTATTTAAGCCGGGAGCGCAGCCCGGTGGAGCGCTAATGCCAAGCGCTCCTGGGAGCAAACCCGTAGGCCCCATACATGGACTGTTGAGACCGTTATCTCCAGCTGCCATGCAGCGCACAAAAGATTTTTCAGCACAATTTCCTGTAGGTAAGCGGCACAGTATAAAATCAATGTCGTCGGCAGCGTTTAACGGGTAAATAATAAACCATAGCGTACCACTTTGTGCTACCTGCCATCGGATCCATGTCGAGCTGCTTTCTAAATTTGGAAAGCCCAAAAAACAAGGGGCATTGTCAAATTCAGACGAGTCATTTCCAGGTCCGAACATGGGCAATATTAAGGGTTGCTTGTTGCAAATTTCGAGCGCCGTAGTGCAGTCGGCGTGGTTTTGGGCAATCATGTCGGAGCCAAAGAAAAATAGCCCAAACAGCAGTAGAGATTGTTTCATAATGTGAAAATTGGTATGAATTTAGATTGAAAACAGGTAGAGTCAAAAAATCAATCTAGGGTTGCCTAAAGTCAATATTTGTACTTTCCTTTCCAATCCACGCTCAATTTTTGCTGCACTTTTTGCTCGGCAAGCATTAAATTTTCAATTTTTCAGGGTCTCGCCTCGTGTCAAATATCAAAATAATGAGCACAATTTGGTCGTCTTCTAATATCGTATAAATTATTTTGTAGTTCCACTTTGTTAGGAACCGATACTCAACCGGGGCTTCGGCCAAACTGGGTTCAATCGGGTTGCGACGTGGGAGGTTTTCAAGCGTTTGGGTATGTTTAATCAAATCCTTTACGACCTTTTTTGCACCTTTTTCAGAGGATTCTTCAATAAAATCGTGAATCTTGCGGAGGGTTGAATATGCCCTTTCTGACCAAACGACTGAATAGCTAGACATAATTACCAGCTTTCAATTTCAGCGAGCAAAGCGTCTGCACCGATGACCTTCCCTTGCAGTGCTTCATTTCGAGACTCTTCGACTAATTGGAGCAAATCCTTTTTTGTTAAAGGGTTGCCCTCTACCGAATAGCCTACGATGCCCTCTTCATGTTCCAAGTAGCTTTTCATCATGGAGTAGACGGAAGAGAGCAGCCGCTCATCAGCCATAACTAAAAATTTTCCTATTTCAGAGCGAAGTTGGATATTGGACATTGGCCAGAATTTTAAACAAAAGTAAATAGTTCTGAAGCAAATTTAAGGTCAAAAACGCCAAACGTGAAAGTTTTAATACTTGTACTTCCCCTTCCAATCTTCCCGTAACTTTTGCCGCACTTTTTCCTCCGCCGGATTTGCACCGGGTTCGTACAGGATTTTCCCGTCAATTTCTTTGGGCAGGTTGTCCTGCTGAACAAAATTCCCCTCAAAATCATGCGCATATTGATAACCTGAGCCATAGTTGAGTTCTTTCATCAACTTCGTTGGTGCATTGCGCAGATGCAAGGGTACGGGAAGTGAACCAGTCTGTTTTACCAATTCGAGCGCGTTTCCGATGGCCATATAGGAGGCATTGCTTTTGGGCGAAGTAGCGAGGTAAATAGCACATTGTGAGAGGATTATGCGCGCTTCGGGCATCCCGATCATACGGATGGCATCCATGGTGGTGGTGGCGAGCAAGAGCGCGTTGGGGTTGGCGAGCCCTACGTCTTCTGAAG
>JANMME010000474.1:0-20340 GCA_031373015.1 Saprospiraceae bacterium | reverse complement strand
CAGAGCGCCAATTACCAAAGAGCGATTTGGCGCAAGCGAAGAAGGTTGGTTAAATATGCTGCCTAGCAATCCTCCCAAGGGATTTCCAGTCAAGCTCGAAAGAAGCCCTCCCAATCCAGCAAACAACCCTATGACCGGGGCTGCGGGAGGATCATTGCTGATGCTACCAATATCCGTACCGAAAGCCGTTGCCTCTAAATAAAACACCCCTTCTTTGTTGTTGACCCCCAAGGTAGCTCCACCATAATTCTGCCAGAGTAATTGATCTCTTCTTGAAACTTTCTTGTCATCATCACAAATATAATTGTAGAGATCAACCACTCCTTTGTAAGTAAACGCGAGGTTTGCCCCTTCCCCAGCACAGAGATGCGCTTCCTTTGCACAACAGTCTTTTGCTCCCGGCCAGTTGATTCGCCGCTCTTGGTTGTCCCCCAAATCTACAAAACCCTTGGCCATTTTTTGAGCGATTTGCAGAGGACTCTCTACTGTTCCATCGCAAGTCGTGACAGTGGCATAAGGGGGAATGTATTTTTTGACAAAAGAGAGGGCCATCATGATCGAAAACAGTTGATCTTGGCTTACGAAGCCTTGATTTTTTACCAAGTAGCAAGCTTGGCTAAATGTTGAAGTGCATGGCGGTTTGCTAGACATTGCATAATTTGAGCTTACCAAATCAATGTTCCATTTGTCTTCTGATGGATCATGCAAGGCCTCTTGAGCCTGCACAGCATCTTCTCGAATAAAGAAGCCTGTGTAACCACTCAAGTCTGGTTCATGTTGACATTGGTCGCTTCCATGACATGGGGTGTCAAAATGCCAGTTGTTCCCACCACAATTAGAGTTTAAATATTGTGGCCCACACAGGCAAGCACCTTCTTGGCCTTCCAACCAAGCTCCTAACAGGCCACCCAATAGCCCCCCTCCTGCGCCCAAGTTGTTACCTACGTCTGGAAAGGCTTGACATGTTGAGACCTCAAACGCATCCCTTATCTCATCATACCGCTCTTTGGCGATGCAATTGGCCAACATGTCCAATCGGCGGTAAGCTTGCAATGCGAGGAAAAGCTCCTCTAATGTACGCTGTTGTTCCGCAGCTTGTCCATTACGCCTCAATAGCTCGTATTCTGTACACAAGGTTATGATATACCAGCCTATTTGGTGGGGAGTTTCGGAACTAAATCCGATGTAGTTGAAGGCTTCTCCGCCAGAGTCACCAGAGCCATCTTCTGCGCATCCTGCATCATACCATGGGTCATCATTGTGTGTTCCATCTGGCCCTAGAGGGCCATTTCTATCTATCATCCCATGCCAACCATTTGATTTTTGAACAATACTTGTCGCGGGTAAGCTATATCCGTGAAGGAAATTGATTCCGCATTGTTGTGTGGCTGAGTCTTCAGGGGCATGAATTCCATCGCCAATACAACCATCGGGGCTTCTATCAATCATAATGAAATGCCGATTGAAACTCTCCCGATACTGCCAGTATTTAGCAGTCAAGGCTTCTTTAGAGCAAATCTGTGCAAGTCCCTTTTGAGCAATCGCAAATACAAATAAGGGAAGTAGCCCAACCAAAGGGGCATGGCGAGGGCATAGAAGCCAGTGTAGTGTCTTCATGTAAAATAATTTTTGATGAATATTTAGGTTGAAATTTGACGAAATGTGGGCCTGCCTATTGAAAATGACAATAGAAGATTTAGTATATGCAGGAAGAAGAAGGAGATTTTTCTAAATGGAGAGAAGGTAATGAGTCGTATCGTTCTTGGTTATGTAAATGGAATCATGAAAAGGTGCCAATGTGAGATTTGTAATGGGGCTAAATCCCCAGTAAATGTGAGCGTATTCTTCCGAGGCAATCCATACATTGAATGTTTGCACCTCCCCACTTTCTATCGCGGGGGTATCTCGATGGAGATTGACACTGCCTTTGGTGATTGTTGCTTCAGAATACACACTTGGACTATAAATTTTTACATAGATAGAATCAAATTGACCAGTAGAGTTCTCTATTATTAAATTTAGCCTTCCATCCAAGGGTATTAAAGATATAGAGACATCGTTGGCCTCACATTGATTTATGGCTGCAACTAAAGTTCCATATCCTTTTTGGACGTAACCTGATTTCAATGCTGCAAACATTCCGATTTCAGCATCATTTTCATAAGTGAATCTACCCATAATATCTGTGACAACTGTCTCAAAAACATAAATATCAGCACTGTCATTCTTCTTTTGCTTGAATTGAAATTCTATTTCAGCCCCTTCAATAGGAGTGCCTGTTTTTCTGTCTGTCACTGTACCAGTAACAATAGTTGGCTTCTTACAAGAAGCCGTAGAAACCAACAAAAACAGAATAGGAAAACAGCACGTAAGTATTCGGTTCATAATTGGATGAAAATTTGGTAAGGGCTGGTAAGCGCATACAAAGGTATAGTCAACTTTTTCAAAAAGTTCAATCAAAACCGAGCAAAATTATCAGCCTGGCGCATAACTTTACCACTTAAACTCATAAGTATGCGCATAGGTCATAATCTGCGTCGTTTACGCGAATCCAAGGGTTGGTCGCAAGAGGCGTTCGCCCTTGTAGTGGGTGCGTCGCAAAGCACCATAAGCAACATTGAGTCCAACAAACAAGATGTGACTTGGGAGCAAATTGAGTTGTATTCTCGCAAACTCGAAACTACGCCAGAGGAACTTATCCACCAAGATGCCCCAATTTTTAACAATCACCATCAACAAGGAGGGCAGGCCAGCAACTAAATCATCCATAATGGTACAGAGGCTGCTATTGCAGCAAAGGATGAAACCATTGCTGCCTTACAAGCACTTTTGCGCGAAAAAGACCTGGACTTCAAATATTGGAAGTCGAGATCGCTCGCTTAAAAGGAGCGGATTAGCCTTTACTTATAATCCAAAATATTCAAATGCCTCCCACAAAACTCCGCGTCATGCGGATCATTAGAAGCAATCACCACCAGCCTATCCGCAGCATAATCCGAAATAAGTTTCTTGTACCACTCCACCCCCTGCACATCAAGATTGGTGGCGGGCTCGTCCAGGAGCAGGACGGGTGTATCGGAACAAACGGCGAGCGCCAGTTTGAGCCGTTGTTTCATGCCGGAGGAAAAAAAGCGGATCTCTTTTTGGCGGCTGCGGGGCAGGGCCAGTAAATCGTAGATACGGGCAGCGGTGAAACCCGGCAAAAGGGGTTTCAACTTGGCGTGGAAGCGCAGGGCTTCTTCGAGCGTGAATTCTTCGATGAGTTCGATGTACGGAGCGGCGTAGCTGACTTTTTTGTAAACCGCCTCTTCTTTGACTCTAACCCCTTGTTCATCAAAAAAAATATCGCCCTTGGAAGGTGTAAGATTGCCGGAAAGAACTTTGAGCAAGGTGGATTTCCCGGAACCATTGGGGCCCAAAATAGCCCAGCGCTCGCCCGCTTTAAACGTGTTGTTCAGCCCCCGAAATATCCATTCGAGGCGGTAGCGCTTGCCGATGTTTTGCAGTTGAATGGTCACGCCCTGTAACCTTTGATGATGCCGCGTTTGGAGTTTCGCGCAAATTCGAGGATGTGGCTTTTATGCTCGCTTGCCGGAATTTCTTCCTCGATAATTTTCAAGGCTTTTTTGACGCTGTTGCCACGCACATAAAGAATGCGGAAAATATCCTCAATGTGGTGCATGTCTTCTTTTGTGAAGCCCCGGCGGCGTAAGCCGATAGAATTGATGCCCGCATAAGAAAGCGGTTCGCGGGCGGCGGTGATAAAAGGCGGCACGTCTTTGCGCACCAGGGAGCCTCCCCCTATCATCACTTGCGCACCGATGTGCACAAATTGGTGTACGGCCACCATGCCTCCTAAAGTCGCCCATGCGCCGATGTTAATGTGGCCGGCGAGTGTCACGTTGTTGGCAAGCACGGTATCGTGCCCGATATGGCAGTCGTGTGCAACGTGGACGTAGGCCATGATGAGGCAGTTTTCGCCTAAAGTCGTTTTCCCTTCAAAGGCGAGGTTGCCACGGTTGAGCGTACAGCATTCCCGGATGATGGTGCCACTGCCAATTTCGAGCACAGCAGCTTCGTCCAAATGAACTTTGGTTTGAGGATGAGCGCTGAGCACCGAACCTGGATAAACGCGGCAGTTGTCGCCAAGGCGTGCGCCATTCATAATGGTCACATTCGGGGCAATCCAGCAGTTGTCACCGATGGACACGTCTTCTTCTATTGTAGTGAAGTTGCCAATGTGGACGTTGTTGCCGATGCGGGCGTTTGGGTGCACGTCGCGGAAGCCGTCGGTATAAGTCATTGTCTTAGAATGGGTTTGCCCGCCTTCGACCTCTACCCGCCTGGAGATTGGCAAGTTAAAGGCTTGGACAGATAAAGGTGTTCATTCTCCCGTGGGAGGTTCCTTGGTGCGGCGCACTATTTGCGCGGTCAGTTCTCCTTCCGAAACGATTTTACTCCCAACATAAGCTGTTCCCTGCATGTGCACAATGCCACGCCGTACGGGTTCGAGGATTTCCATTTTAAGTATCAGCGAATCCCCAGGTATTACCTTCGCCTTAAACTTCGTATTGTCAACTTTGAGGAAATAGGTGTCCCAATTGCCCTTGTCCGGCACGTTGAGAAGGGCAAGAATGCCGCCTGTTTGCGCCAATGCCTCAATCTGCAAAACGCCAGGAAACACAGGATTGCCTGGGAAATGCCCCAGAAATATGGCCTCGTTCATGGTCACGTTTTTCACCCCCACGATGTGTGTATCGCTGATCTCAATAATCTTGTCTACCATGAGGAAAGGGTAGCGGTGTGGCAAAATTTGGGAGATGGCGTTCACATCGAGCAGGGCTTCTTTATCGGGGTCATATTTGGGTATCCCGATGAGTCGCCGCTTTTCGATGAGGTGCTTTTTGAGGATTTTAGCAAATTCGATATTGGCCGTATGACCGGGCTTGGTTGCCACAATTTTTCCCCGGATGTGCTTGCCAATCAATGCCAAATCGCCAATTACATCCAGCAGTTTGTGCCGGGCAGGTTCATTGGGGAAGTGAAGTTTTACGGTGTTCAGTACCCCTTCTGTTTCGATTTTGATGCTGGGTTTGCCCATTTTTTTGGCTAAATTATCCAACTCATCCTGATCCATCCGCCGGTCGGCGATCACGATTGCGTTGTCCAGGTCGCCTCCTTTTACCAGGCCCAGGTCAAGCAGTTTTTCCAATTCGTGCAAAAAGACAAAAGTGCGGCAGGGGGCAATTTCTTTGGCATAATCAGACAAATTATGCATTGCCGCAAATTGGGGCCCCAACACTTTAGAATTAAAATCAATCATAGCCGTCACCTCAAAATGGTCGGCGGGAAGGGCCAGCAATTCTGTCCCGGTCACTTCGTCTTTATAGGAAATGGGCTCCGTGATTTCAAAATATTCTCGCTCCACGGCCAATTCCAAACGCCCAGCTTGCTGCAAAGCCTCCACAAAAGGCATGGAGGTGCCGTTCATAATGGGCATTTCAGGGCCGTCAATCTCGAGCAGCACGTTGTCGTAACCCAGCCCCATGAGCGCAGAGAGCACATGCTCGACGGTGGAAACTTGTGCCTCGCCGGTTTTGAGCGTAGTGCCGCGATTGGTGGAAAAAACGAGCTTTACATCCGCTGGGATGACAGGCTGGTCTGGCAGATCCACACGTTGGAAGCGAAAGCCGTGGTTGGCATCGGCTGGCTTAAAGGTAAGCGTCACGTTTCTCCCTGTGTGCAGGCCCACCCCGCTAACAGAAACAGGGGTTTGGATAGTGGATTGCTTCATATAAAGGGCGTTGGACTATTTGACTTTTGACCGTTGGCTTTTGACCGTTGACCGTTGGCTTTTGACCGTTGACCGTTGGCTTTTGACCGTTGACTTTTGACCATTGACTTTTAACCGTTGACCGTTGACTTTTGGACCTGATTTGTTTAAAAATTAAGTATTCGTCAAAGCCATAGCCGTCTTCCATTCAAAGTCAAAAAAGTCTGTTCTTGGAAAAATCGGCGGGCAAAAGTACAATTTGCTTGCAGAAAACGAAGTAGTCCAATAGTCAACAGTCAACAGTCAACAGTCAACAGTCAACAGTCAAAAGTCAACAGTCAACAGTCAAAAGTCAACGGTCAAAAGTCAAAAGTCAAAAGTCAACAGTCAAAAGTCTTAATGTCCCGAATAAGGCGTGCGCGTCACGATGCTACGCCCCAAAGTAAGTTCGTCGGCATACTCCAGATCGCCCCCGAATGACACTCCACGCGCTATGGTGCTTACTTTAACCCCCAAGGGTTGCAGTTTTTTAGAAATGTAAAAGATCGTTGTTTCCCCTTCGATGGTTGGGCTAATGGCCATAATCGCTTCACGGATTTCGCCTTGTTTGGCCCGGGCTTCCAGCGATTCAATGTTCAAATCTGCCGGGCCAACACCCTCAATGGGCGAGATGATGCCCCCCAGCACATGATAAAGGCCTCTAAACTGCCCCGTATCTTCAATGGCCATCAGGTCGCGGATGTTCTCCACCACGCATACTATCGAGCGGTCGCGGCGTGGGTCGGTGCAGATTTGGCAGAGATCGTCGTCGGAGAGATTGTGGCATTGGCGGCATTCGCGGATGCCCTCGCGCATAGCCGTGAGTGCGGCGGCGAATTGCTCGGTGACCGATTTGTCTTGTTTGAGCAGGTGCAATACGAGCCGCAAGGCCGTTTTTCGCCCGATGCCGGGCAAGGAGGCAAATGCCTCGACGGCTTTCTCTATGAGTTTGGAGGAAAAAGTCATGGGGCAAAGTTAGAATGGGTATTTCACATCCGTCAAAAATAACCCCTGGGGCGGCGCACTCAGACTTTTTTTCAACGGTTTCTGTTCATCCAGAGCCTTTTGAACATCCGAGATCTGCAGCTGCCCCCTGCCAACTTGCACACAAGCGCCCACAATAAGCCTTACCATCCCCCGCAAAAAACGATTGGCTGTGATTTGGAAAACCCATTGGTGCTCCTCGGGGCGTTGCTCCCAAAACGCGGCTTTCAATACGCAGGTATAATGTTCCAAACCACTGTCCGTTTTGCAAAAAGGTAAAAAGGCCGAATAATGCGGCAGCAAGGCTGCGACTTCCTGCATTTTGCCAAAATCCAAGCGTCCGTATAGTGGGTAGTGCCATGCTGTTTCTATAGAAAACGGATCTTTCCTCAAAGAAAAATGGTACCTATAACTGCGCTCGTAAGCATCAAAACGGGCATGGGCCTCTGGCTGCACCGGGCGGATGTCGTGAACGGCTACATCATTAGGCAAGAGGCTGTTGAGGCCGTTCAAAAACCGAGAAGGAAGGGGGAGAAGGGCGTCAAAGTGCGCCACATAGAATCGGGCATGCACCCCTGAATCTGTACGGCCACAGCCCGTGATGTCTGTTTTTTCGCGCAAAATGGTACTCAACGCAGCCTCCAAAGTGGCTTGCACAGAAGGGGCGTTTGGCTGCACCTGCCAGCCTGCGTAGTGGGTACCGCGATAAGAGAGTGTGAGGAAATAGCGCATCGAAGGGCGAAGGTAGGGGATGTAGTTTGAAGGGTTTGAGGAGTTTGAGGGGTGTAGTTTTCAATCATTTTTGAAAACAATCTTGCCAAATTGGCATTGTAACAGTTTGTAAAAGCAAATGGAGAAGTGACACTTTTTAAAAAAGCGTCACTTCTTGCCCAAATCAAACATTCAACAGCATGGACATTCGAGAAGGCAAACAAAAATTTATAGAGTCTTGGGGTAAGATGGCCGGTGGATGGGGTATTACGCCGGCTATGGCGCAGGTGCATGCGCTACTGCTCGTTTCTCCCGAACCCCTCAATGCAGATCAGGTAAAAGCGGAATTGGACATTTCAACGGGGAATGTGAGCATGAATCTCCGCGCGCTCATTGACTGGGGGCTGGCTTTCAAAGAAACGCCTGTAGGCTGTAGAAAAGAAGTCTACTACGCTGAAAAAGACCTTTGGAAAGTGATTCGCCAAATCATCATCAACCGCAAAAAGCGCGAACTCGAACCTGTGCTGATGGTACTGGATGAACTGGCCGCTGTAGAGGAAAATTGTCCAAATTCCGAGCACTTTTGCGCCGTAGTGCGCGACATTCGCAAATTCTCACACAAAGCGAACCAAACGCTCGACTCGCTCATCAAAGCCGATTCCCACTGGTTGGGCGGAGCATTTTTAAGTATGGTTCGATGAGCAATTTATAAGCGCATTGGGCAGGATTGCAAAGGGGCACTCTCAGAAAGCGGCGGGTTTTTTCAAGGGAGCGGCGGTTTTTGGGGGTTAAGCGGCGGATTTTTGAACTTTTTTTTTGATTTAATAAAATTTCGTGCATTCGCACTTTATAGCACAACTCCTTCTCGTTGTTTGAAGTAAAAATGCAATATCCTTGCCTTTTTGTCAACGATTATTTTATTGCCTTGCAAATACTGTAACGAAAAATAGCCCATTTTAGGGGCGCCAAGATGAACTGCGCAACAGGGAATACAAAAAAGCGTTCATATTTGCAGTACGATTCAGCGGAAAAACAGCCGCTCCTTTTCAAAAACACACCGCTTTTTGAAAAGAACAACACAAAGAGCAGCAGATGCTTTAGACGAGAAAACTACTAGCGCTGCCCTTTGAAAAGGAAAATCAAAACAGACCCGAAAAATCATTTGTGATGAAAATAGTGTGCGTTAAAAGTGAATGCACACTTCAAAGATAAAAGCTCGAAAGAGCAAAGACAACCGAAGGCGGGGGCCCTCCGGTCCTTTCAAATGAGAAAGGGCGGAGGGCTGTTTTTTTTTGTGGTCGCCCTCCGATAGAGAAGCCGTCCTGAATTTTAAAAAAAAACCGCAAAACAGGAGAACCGGAAAATATAAAACCGCAAAATCAAGAAGTGCAAGACCTCAAATGAGTCAAAATCTTGTCTTTTTTGTAATCAAAATGCATGGTTTTATATTTTGCGGTTCTCCTGTTTTGCGGTTTTGCGGTTTATTTTATCGTTTTAAATTTGGGATGCCCCATCTTAAACCACCTCAGCCGCAATTTTGGCCGCCAGATCGCGCATTTCCTCAGGCGAAAGATTCACTTTGGCTTGATGGCTAAAGGCCACGTCTGCCATGCTGTTGAAAGGAAGCAGGTGCACATGCGTGTGCCGAACCTCATCGCCAATGACCACGATGCACACGCGCTTGCAGGGCACCACTTTTTTAACGGCCTTGGCAACTATTTTGGCGAAAAGCCACAGCCCGGCGTACAATTCGTCTTCCACATCAAAAATATAGTCAATTTCCTGCTTTGTGATGCAGAGTGTGTGGCCATAGGTTTGTGGGCGCACATCGAGGAAGGCAAGGTAGTGCTCTGTTTCGGCGATTTTGTGGCAAGGGATTTCGCCATTGACGATTCGGGTGAAGATGGAAGCCATAGTATGAAGTGATGGGGTGATGGGGTGATGGGGTGATGAAGTGATGGGGTGATGAAGTGATGGGGTGATCAAAAAAACCGTTTTCCATCGCGGCTCATTTTCCGCAGAAGGGGGCTGCAACGGTAGCGGTCTTCGAGGTATTCGACATAAAGCGAATCAAGTTTCTCAACCACATTTTGAATGCCGATTTCGTCGGCCCAAGCCAGTAGGCCCTTAGGGTAATTTACCCCCTGCGTCATGGCCAACTCAATGTCATCACGGCTGGCTACGCGGAAGTAGAGTGCGTCGGCAGCCTCGTTGATGAGCATAGCAAGTATCCGGGTGGCGATTTCATGGCCCAAGGCTTCGTCTTTGGTTGGCTCTGGGATGACCGCCCCTTCCCGGTAATCGTAGAACCCCCGACCACTTTTTTTGCCAAAATAATGCGCCTCCACCAGCCGCTTTTGCGTAAAAGAAGGTCTGTAGCGCGGATCGAAGAAAAAGTTGGAAAACACGACCTCCGTGACAGCGTAGTTGATATCGTTCCCGATGAAATCCATCAGTTCAAAAGGCCCCATGCGAAAACCGCACAGCTCGCGCATTGCCCAGTCAATCGTCGCTTCATTGGCGATGCCTTCATCAAAAATGCGCAACGCTTCGCCATAGTAGGGCCTTGCTACGCGGTTGACGATAAAGCCTGGCGTATCTTGGGCTACTACGGTGGTCTTGCCCCAGCCATCAATCAGTTTTTTGCCGCGTTCGACCACCTCTGGAGATGTCTGGAGCCCTGGGATAATCTCCACAAGGCGCATGAGTGGGGCAGGGTTGAAAAAATGTACGCCGAGTATCCGTTCCGGGTGTTTTAGTGGCGCACCCATGGCAGAAATGGAAAGCGATGAAGTGTTGCTGGCGAGGATGGTGCTCTTGTCAACAATGGCTTCCATGCTGCGGAACGCGATCTGCTTTTGTTCAATGTCTTCAAGAATGGCTTCAATTACAATGGAGCAATCGCGGAACTCACTCATGTGGTCGGTGAATTTGAGGCGGCTGAACAATGCATAAGAATCCGCGTCGGTCACTTTCCCCTTGTCAACTAAAGTCTTGAGTGTGGCTTGTACGTTGCGGCTAGATTTTGTGAGTGCGATGATAAGGTTATCGCAAATCACCACATTGTGCCCGGCCGCAGCGGCTACTTGTGCTATTCCACTGCCCATTGCGCCCGCTCCTAAAATGCCAATTGTGTCCATGAAATTGAGTGCTGGAATGTTGAGGTGTGTAAGTGTTGAGTGTTCTTCCAAGTTGGGGGCGCAAACTTACAAACCCTCCGTCTTTTTTTGGACATTGGATTATGGACGTTGGACATTGGATTGCAGTCGGTTGAATATTTGACGCACCCTGTCCAACGTCCAATGTCCAAGATCTCACTCACATTCCTTCTTGATTTGCTGGTAAAGCCGCGTTGTTTCAGCAGAGGGCTTCGATTGGAACTCCCGCTCCATGATTTGGCACAACAAGCGGTATTGTTGCCCTACTTTGTTGCACATCCCCAGCTTGCCATAACAAAACATCAGGCGTCGGTGGATGGCTTCCATGCGTTGGTCGCGTGTGAGGATCTCGTGGCACACCGAGGTGGCGCGGTAGTATTCTCCGTTGTCGCAAAGTTGTGCACTGTACAAGTCGGCCATTTGCTCAAAGAGCGCACCGAGGTGCTGGCGCTCCACTTCTACCCAGTTGAGCGCATCTTCCGGGCAGTCGTCGAGGAAATTGCTCGAATACGTTTTGATCGCTTGCTGGAAAATATCGTCTGGCACCGGCTGTCCATCGCGTTGGAGCAGAAGAATTTTTTGGCACAAGCCTTTAAAGGTGGCAACATCCGACAGCATCGGGCCATCTAGTTGCAGCCGGTAGCAGTTCTTGTCAAACACGATCAGTTCGCGCTCCAAGCCCGTTTGTTGGCGGATGGCTTTGCGGATGTGGTTAAGTTCCACATTAAGGCTACGGCGTGCGCTTTCAGGCTGGCTCTCTTGCTTTTCCGGCCAAAAAACGCGGGCCAAGTGATCGCGTGAAAGTGCTTTGGTAGCGTGGTAGGCCAAGTATCCAAAAAGCATTTTTGCCTGCCAGTTAAAATCAATTTTCTTGCCGTTCAGGCGTACTAATAGCAAACCAAAATAGTTTACTTCCAAGCCATTGTAAAAATCTTCGACCCTTTGTTCGATGACAATGTTTGGCGACTGTGGCTGCATCGGCAGAAGCGTAGCGTACAAGTCTGCCCCAGCGGCCATAATGCCCGGAGCGGCGGCTGCCAATAAGATTCTGGCAGTTTTTGTACCCGTTTTACTGCCTTTAATCGTTTTGGGCAGCGCCTGCCGAAACCCTGGCAAAAAGGCTTCGTAGCAAGCCAGCACCTTGTCGCCATCTACGGGCATTGGCAACACTTCTTTTGCGCCAGAACGCATCAAGAACTTGGTGGTGTCGGGGGTGTAGTCAGAGGTCAACACCAATACTGGGACATCAGGGTTTTCGCGTTGCCAATTGCGAAGGGAGGCGAAACTGTCTGAGGCGGGTGGCTCGTGTTGCAATACGAGCATGCCAACGTCAGGCATCTGGGCAAGGTCTTGAAAAGATAAGGATTCGGGAATTTGCTCCACTTGGAGCGAGCCGCCGCCGCTTGTGCGGAGGGTGCGCAAAAGGCTGGCATTGCTGCCGCGATAAAATACCTTGGGGGGAGGCATATTAGAAGGGTTGATTGGGTTAGTAGATTGGTGGTTCTTTTACGGTGCAAATATAATAGTATTTTAATGCAAAAGATTCCCCTTGTGCGAATATTTTACCAACATTTTTTTGCGAACAATGAAATAAAACAAATTATTTTGCACTTATCCCCCAATTGACCTTTCTTGTTTTGACTTTTTTGCGAGCGACAGCATTGCCTATCGGACACACTTTTGGGCAATCATAAGGATTATCCCCATTGTCAACATTAGGCAAACCCTTTCTTTGAATTGTTGTTCTAATTCTTTGGCTTTACTTTTGCATGCTTGATTTTTCAAAAAATGACCGCCCGCATAAAAATATCATTTGTTTGGATCTGGATGGCAGCACTGTTGAGTGCTTCTGTGGGCGTAAGCGTACAAAAGGTTTATTGCTACTGTTTGGGCAAAACCACCGTCTCGTTTTTTGCAATTGCTGATGGATGTCAAGCACATAGTGAGGGGGTGACTTGGAGTCACCCCCTCACTACGGTCACGAATTGCTGTTCAAAAAAAGTCGAGTCTGCGAAACGCTCTTGTTGCAAAAAAACAGAAATAGAAAAACAAGGCTGCACCAAAAAAACCACTCAGGTTTTTCAACTCAAGACTGAATATGAGGTGGGCAGTTTTGATTTCAAGAAATTTGACGTTCCGAAAAGCTGGGCACTCGCTCACAGTTTTACCGCTTTTTCTCCTGCGATTTTAGCGATTCAAAAAGTTGGTATCCACGGGTTTGAACGCCCCCCTCCTGCTCCTTCCGGGCGCATGACCTGTGTGCGCTACGGTGTTTTTCGTTGTTAGATGTTCTGTCCTCGTTATACTAAATGCTCAAGCAATTGAAATTATCTTTTGCTTGCTACATTTTTATCGTCCAAGGGCAAGGTGAAAATTTGACAACTTTTAAAAAGTTGTCAAATTTGGTTTCCTCTTGAAATTGGAATTTCGGGTCACAAATACATTTACAGGCGGAACAACATTCCTCCATGCAAGCAACTTTAACAATGAAAAATATAATTGCCCTACTTGGGCTTATTGCGGGATTGAGCCCCGTTTTTGCTCAAACCGATCCCCCATCCCCAAATCCACACATCAACCCCGCCTCCGCTTCCCCCACAGTTAAAACTTTGCCGAATGAATTGGCTACGGCGGATAAAAAATCAACAATTTCTGGCCTTGTCACAAACGAAAAAGAGGAACTCCTCATCGGCGCCTCGGTCTTTTGGAAAGATACCAAACAAGGCACCGTAACCGATGCCGAAGGGCATTTTAGCATTCCCGCACGCAATGCGGTGGCCACCCTGGTGGTCAATTATGTCGGCTACAACTCCGCCGAAGTGCAAGTGCTGCCCGGAGAGGACAAGATATGGATTGAAGTGACAGGCATCGCTCTTTTAAAGGAAGTGACGGTGCAGGGCAAGGGTTTTGATACGCACATCTCGACGCTTGGCATCCGCAACGTGGAGACCGTTACGAGCAAGGAACTCCGCAAAGCACCCTGCTGCAACCTCTCTGAGAGTTTCCAGACCAACGGCGCCATTGATGTGACTTACCCGAACGCGTTGACGGGCGTGAAGGAAATCCAACTCCTCGGCCTGCGCGGCATTTACAGCCAATTTCTGGTGGAAAACCGGCCCACGATGACGGGCATCGCCACACCGTTTGCATTTGAATACATCCCTGGTACATGGCTGAGCAGCGTGGATTTGGCCAAAGGAGCAAGCACTGTCAAGAACGGCAACACGGGCATTACAGGTCAAGTGAACGCCGAAATCGTCAAACCAGATTTGGATAAACCCTTGTTTGTCAATGTTTTTAGTAGTACGGAGGGCCGGGGCGAGGCAAATGTCCATTTGAACAAAAAAGGCAAAACCGCCTCGAACGGCCTGTTGCTCCACGGCTCTTTTGTGGAAAACAATTGGGACACGAATGGGGATCATTTCAAAGACTCGCCCAATCGCCAGCAACTCAACGGGCTGTACCGATGGAAGTACGACGGCCCAGCGGGCTGCGCACAATTTAACGTACAGGCACTGACTGACCGCCGTCAAAGTGGGCAATTTGAAGACATTCCGGTTTATTCAGGCCCTCGCTTTGAAATTGATCAACAAAACGACCGGGTAGAAGCTTGGGCCAAGTATGGCAAGGAGCAGTTTTTAGGGAAACCATTCATCGAACTGGGCAATATCCTCGGCGCCTCATGGCATCGTACGCGATCACAATTCGGTCCCAATGCCTACGCTGCCGAGCAAAAATCGCTCTATTGGCAAACACTTTTCCAAAACATCATCCGCAACACCAACCACAAAATCCTGATCGCACCCTCCATTCAATACGATGATATTCAGGAAAGTGTGAACGAAGGCAAGCTCGACCGCCGTGAATTTGTGCCAGGCTTTATGGCAGAGTATACGTTCAATCGCCCCAATCTCCGGATGGAGATACCGGACCTGGTTATTGTGCTGGGCGGGCGCATTGACTGGAACAGCCGCTTTGGCTGGCAGGCTACGCCGCGCCTTAGTGCGAAGTACAATTTCACCGAAAAAAGTATCGTGCGCGTGTCGGCAGGGCGAGGTTTCCGTTCGCCCAATGTGATGGCCGAGAATATCAGTTTGCTGGCGAGCAATCGCTTGTTCCAATTTTCTCGCCCTCCGTTTGGAAATGCAGATAAAAAATTGGGACCAGAGGAGGCGTGGAATTACGGCCTCAACTACACCCAAAATTTCAAAATCGCCGAGCGCGATGCGAGTTTCAGCGTGGATTTGTACCGCACGGATTTTGTGCACCAGGTGCTGGTGGATGTGGAACAGCCGCCGGTAGTGATTTTGGGGGACACGACGATGGTAGTTTATTTCTACAATTCGGAAAGCAAGTCGTTCAGCAACAGCCTGTTGGTCAATTTTCAGTACAACGTGCTGCCTGGCCTCGACGTGAAATTTGTCTTCAAATGGAACGACGTGCGCGCGGAATTTGCTGATGGAAAATTGAAAACAATCCCACTTGTAGCACGCCAGCGCGGCCTTGTTTCGGTGGACTACACGACGCCCAACAAACGCTGGTCTTTCAATACTTACGTCCAAATCGTAGGCCCACAGCGTTTGCCCGACAACTCGTTTTTGTCCCACGATTTGACCCACGATTTTCCGCCCATCACGCCTACGTTCGCCCTCTTGAACGCTCAAGTGACTAGGAAATTCGGCCAGAACCTCGAACTCTACGCTGGCTGTGAAAACATCACGGGTTACCAACAGCACAACGCAATTATGAGCCCCGACGACCCTAGTTCTCCGTTTTTCAACGGCTCGCAGGTGTGGGCGCCGATGATGCGGCAAGTGGGTTATTTAGGGCTGAGGTGGTCGCCGAGTGGGCTTTGAAATATCCAATGTCCAACAAGGAATGTCCAAGGGAATATCCAATATCCAACAAGGAATTTCCAATGTCCAAGTTGGCCTTGAGCTCAGTCACTCACATTGACATATCGGCCTTGATAAACTACAAATCTCAAGCGCGAAGCTAACTTGGACCTTGGATATTCCTTGTTGGATATTGGACATTTTTTCGCTTAACGCTGCACCGCCAATGGGCAGTGACGCATCGTTTTTTCACCCATAAAAATTACTTGGTAAAGCCCTTGTGGAAGCGCTGCTACGGAAAATTGCGCATCTGATTCGCCTACCGACTGACGCAATACAACCCGGCCCGTTTGATCGAGGATGTGCAGCTCGCCTGCTTGCCCGCCTAAATAAACTTGGACAATTTGGCTCGCCGGGTTGGGAAATAGCGATAGCGATGTTTCTCCAAGATTTTCATCTGCCGACTCCGTGTCGAGTACCTCATTTGGACTGCTGTTGCTGGGTGTTATCCCAATTGCGCAGTTAAAGGTATTCAGGATCGCCTCGACATAGACATTGGGTGCAAGCCTTGACAAGGCATGGATAAATGTGACATTGGCCTGCTTGGGCAAGGTGTATTTGAAAATGTCTGATTCGCCCAAGTTGATGCTGTCCGAAAAGGAAGCGTAGCGGATGGAGTACAATGGCGTAGCATTTGGGTTGCGTACCCGATAGGTGTTGCCGGAAGGGGCGGTGTAGATGGAAAAGTTAGCAGGTTGAATGGCAACAATACCATTTGGCATCTCGAATGCCGTGTAGATTAACTTGCTCGAGCAATTGTTGGTCACGCGAATTCGATAGGTTCGGTTGCCGACGGCATCTGCGGTTATAGTCAGGATCTCGTATTTCATGCAGCCGCTCACTTTCGTGTCGCAAGCAACTTCGCCAGCTTCCTCTACGGTCACGTTGAAACAGCAGGATGCCGATTGGCCGCAAACGTCTTTGGCCTCGAAGCAAACCGGGGTGATACCTTTTGGAAAATTGCTGCCCGATGCCAAGCCACCTGTAAGCGAAAGTGCGATTCCAGGGCAAGGGCAATTGGTTGCGGCTGTTGCCTGAGTGTAGTCTACCACCATACCGGTGCTGCCAAATGGTGCTAGTACAGAAACAGGATCTGGACAAACCAAGCTGACATTGGAGGCCGCCGGGGTAAAGAATTGTAAAGTATAAGTCACTATGGTATCGCATCCGCTGGCAGAGGGCAGCGTAAGCACCACCGTTCCAGGTTGTGTGTAGTTTGTGCCGCCAAGGGTAATGGTTTGGCCAGGGCAGAATATGATGGTTTCAGAGCGTGTATTGAATGGTACCAGCGTCAGTGTATAAGTAACGATCGTGTCACAGCTGGTTGCGGAAAGTAAGGTGTCCATCACTATTGCCGACTGGGTGTACACTTGTCCATCCAATGTGACCGATTCACCAGGGCAAAAAGAGATGCTCACCGACTGGATTTGGTATGGTCCCACAGAAAGGGTATAGGTTATTATGGTGTCACAGCCGTTTGTCGTGGAAGGTATCGTGTCTACCACAGTACCCGACTGGGTGTACACTTGCCCATCGATCGTGACCGATTCTCCGGTACAAAATGAAATGCTCTCCGTTTCGTACACAAGATTGGAGGCAGCGATGATGATCTGGTCTGAAAAAGGGCAACCCAGCTTGTCGGTTACAGAAAGGGAATAGGTGCCCGCTGATGAAATTTGATACGTTGAAATATTGCCACCTGGATTATTGGGCGCCCAATGGTAGTTTTGAAAGTTATACCCTCCAGACTCGACACTGAGTTCTGCAACGTCACCATCACAAAGAGATGCAGGTCCCTGAATATATACACTGCCCAAGAAAAAAGTGCCAGGTTGATTATATTCCGTATGCCAATGGTTTGGCTCGCAACCAGTAGGCACAGGATCCCAGCTCCACACCCCAGGAGGGCTCACCGTTATCTTATGAGCCACCTGACCTGTGCTCCAGGTGGCAATTACGGGCACAAGTTGTCCACTGAAGACAAAATAAACATAAGCAGATAATTCAATGGTATGCGTGATGCAATTGACGTTTGCAAAGGTGGTATCCTGACAGTGGCCCAAACTTGCATTCACCAGGTCAGGGCCTCCGAAGCCGGAAGCCAGACCTTTTTTCACAACACTTGAATCGCCACCAACTACGGGTGAAAATCGTTCTGGGTGCGCATAAATGGAATTTGAGAAGATGAAGTAAAAAAAGACGGAAACACAAAAGTGAAGTTTCATAATATTAAAGGTTAGTATTGAAAAATGGTCATCCAAACTGCGTGAATACTGCAAACACCAGCAATTTGCTTGCTACAAAAGTCAAACGGGGAAACTCCGTTTGCAAATACAAAAATTCGGGTTTCTCAAAAAAAATAATTCATAATTTTTGACTTAAAATATTGATTTATAATTTTTTATAAAAAAATAACGCCCGTATTTCTCGATAAATTTCAACTTTTATTGATCGAAAAAGCAAACCTGCCCAAGCACTCCAAACGCTTTCGCGGGCAGAATGTCGTGATTTTGAAAAATCGTTGTGGTTATTGGCCTCGCTCAACCGCGTTCCTTAGCAGGAACGCGAACCGCAACGCTGCCTTATGCTAGCATTTTCTTGAGCAGCACCATTTGTCCCAGATGGTAATGCGTGTGCTCAATCACCCCATGCAGATTGCGGTAGTAGTTGCCGTATTTCTCCAGCACAAAGGTTTCGTCGAGTTTGCTTTCGGGCAATAGTTCGATGGCTTGGGCAAGGATTTCGGCATTCGTCCAAAGTGTTTGTAGCAGTTGGTCCCAGCCTTGCTGCGACTCGATGGGCGGGAGGTCGAAACTGTATTTGTCGTGGGAATCGAGTGGATCACCCCGCAAGACTTTCAAGAGCGCTTCCGCGTAATAATTTATGTGGAATACCAGCACCGCGATGGTGTTGAAATGCTCGATTTTGGTGGTCGCCTGCTGCCAGCTTACACCAGCCAGCGTGTCTTTTAGATTCACATCTGTCCAGTTTCCGCCGAAATACACGGCGCGGAGGAGGGTGGATATGTTGCTGGTCATGGTATTTTTATTGACTGATTATGTGAGAATGTTATAAACCACTCCATCGCCTCTGGATTCCGCATCGAGTCCCGGTTGAACGCCTTGTCGAGTGGTTTCAGTTGTAAGACCTTCTTCACCGGGGTTTCCATTTTTTTACCGGAAATGGTGTAAGGCACATCAGGTATTTCAATGATCTCGTCGGGCACATGGCGCGGGCTGTAAGCGGTGCGAAGGGTCGTTTTGATTTTGGTTTTTAATTAGTCCGTCAATGAAAAACCGGGATTGAGCGCCACGAACAAGGGCATCCAATCAGAGCCGTCCGGGCGTTCGAGGTTAATAATGAGCGTGTCTTTGAGTTCGGGAATCTGATCTAGTGCGCGATAGATTTCCGCAGTGCCAATGCGTACACCCTGGCGGTTGAGTGTTGCGTCGGAGCGACCCAGAATGACGAGGCTGTCGCGTTCTGTGATCTGAATCCAGTCTCCGTGCCGCCACACGCCAGGGTAATGCTCAAAGTAAGAAGCGCGGTATTTTGCCCCATCCGAATCGCCCCAAAAAAAGACGGGCATGGAAGGCATAGGCTTGGTCACCACCATTTCGCCCACTTCGCCCGGGGGGACGGGATGGCCTGCTTCATCCCAACTTTCCATCGCACATCCGAGGCACAGGCATTGTATTTCTCCCTGATATACAGGCAATTGCGGGTTTCCACCGACCCAGGCTGTGCATACATCGGTGCCACCCGCCATACTCGAAAGCCATACGTCGGGCTTGATGTTTTCATACACCCAGCCAAAGGCTTCGGGGGGCAAGGGCGAGCCAGTGGAGCCGATGCTGCGCAGGTTTTTTAAGTCAAAATTCGCCTTCGGGGAAATGCCTGCTTTCATGCAACTGACCAAAAACGGCGCGCTGGTGCCAAAATGGGTAACCTTGGTTTTTTCTGCCAATTCCCAGAGCACATTCATGTCTGGGAAACCCGGGCTGCCTTCGTACAATACAATCGTGGCTTCCGCGAGCAATGCGCCCACCGTGAAATTCCACATCATCCAACCTGTGGTGGAGTACCAGAAAAAGCGCTCTCCGGGGCGGATATCGTTGTGGAAATGCAGGTATTTCAGGTGTTCCATCAAGTTCCCACCATGCGAATGGACAATGGCCTTCGGGACGCCTGTGGTGCCGGAGGAGTAGAGGATCCAGAGCGGGTGGGAGAACGGGACAGGGGAATGATGAATGACGATTTGCGGTTTGCGGTTTACGATTTCTGCCCACTCTGTGACTTCTTTTTCAACTTGAAGTGTTGCGTTTTCATCCAGAAAGGGTATGAAAATCACCTTTTCCACACTGGGCAAAAGTTGGCAAATCTCCCGCACGGTTTCTCGTTTGTCAAATGCTTTACCGCCGTAAGCATAGCCATCTACTCCGATAAAAATCTTGGGCTCGATTTGGGCAAAACGATCTGCCACGCTCGCCGCCCCAAAATCGGGCGAACAACTGGACCACACCGCACCGACCGACATGGTCGCCAATACCGCCACCACGGCATGGGGCGTATTGGGCAAAAATGCCGCTACTCGGTCGCCCGTTTGGACACCGCTTTCGCGAAAAAATTGGGCGAGCGCGGCCGTTTGGCTTTCTAGTTCAGCCCAACTCATTTCGGTCAAAGGTTGGCGTTCGCTTTGGAAAATAATGGCCGGGCGAGTATCCGTTTTTTGGCGGAAAATATGCTCTGCGTAATTGAGCGTTGCGCCTTCAAACCATTT